>DATCEZ010000036.1:0-4224 GCA_036509775.1 Acidimicrobiales bacterium | reverse complement strand
CACCGCGGCACCGGGTAGCCCGGAGACCCGGGCGATGCCGTCACCGACCTCCACGACGCGCCCGATCTGCTCGGTACCCACGGCCGGGGTGTAGTCCTCGACGTGGCGCTCCAGCGCCTTGGTGATCTCACTGGCGTCAATCGTGAGCTCTGCCATCACTCTGCTCCCTCTGTCTGGTCCTGCGAACTCTGCCTCCGGCCGAATCCGGCCGGCTCCCAGCCGGTCGGCGCGAAGTGCTCTCGTAGTGCATCGATGCGGCCCCGTGCGGTGGCGTCAACCTGGAGGTCGCCGATCCGGATCAACGCACCGCTGAGCAGTGACTCGTCGACCTCAATCTGCAACTCCACCGGCGCGCCGGCCAGGGTGCCGAGCGATTCGGCCAATTCGGACCGCTGGGCGTCGTCAATAGGCGCCGCTGCCCGCACGCGGGCGATGCGCCAGCCCCGGGCCTTGGCGGTCAGTTCCACCAGGTAGTCCAGGGTCCCGACGATGTCCCGGGCCCGGCCCCCGGTCACGGCGTAACGGGCCAGCGCCAAGCTGGTGGCCGGCATTTTCCCCTCGAGCAGCTGGGTGACGAGACCCTGGCGCGCCGCCACGTCCAGATCGCGATTGCTCAGGGCCGAACGCAGCGCCGGCGTCGACTCCACGATGCGGGCGAAGCGGAACAGGTCGTCCTCGAGGGACTCCAACTCGGCGGTGGACATGTCCTCGTGCACCGCCGTGGCGAAGCCACCGACGCGCTGGCGGGACTGCAGCAGGCTCAGGCCCGGCTCCTCGTTCTGGCCCTCGTCCAGGTGGCGCACCCGGGTGCTGACCCAGCCGAGCGCGTTCGGAACCTCAGGGGCGTCGACCGCCATGCAGGCGAAGGCCGCCACCCGGCGTGCTGCCGGCGACACCTTGCCTTCGAGCAGGTCGAGCATGACGGCCCGGCGGGACGGTCCGGCCACGGCGGTGTCGGTCAGGGCCGCCCGCAGCTGGGGGTTGGACAACACGAGCTGCTCAATCGCTTCAAGGTCGGCCGCCAGCCCGCCGAGCGCGGCCGCGCCGGCAGTCTCGGCCACGGCGGCCGTGTAGCCCTGAAGCGAAGGGTTCACTGCCTGGCCCCGGCTCCGGCGGCGGCGGCGCCACCGGCCGTGTCAGCGCGCAGCGCGGCGACGGCCTCTTCAATGAGGTCATGGTGGGCCTCGGCGTTCACCTCGCGGCCGACGACCCGTTCCACCACCTCCATGACGATCTCACCCATGCGCGCCGCTGCTTCCTCGACGGCCCGTTGCCGGGCCAGCGCGATCTCGTCGTCGGCACTGCCGACGATGCGCTCGTACTCGCCCTGCCCGCGAGCGGTGGCGTCGGTACGCACCTGCTCCGCCGTCCGGTTGGCCGTGGCGACGATTTCGCGGGCCTGGTGGCGCGCCTCTTCGAGCACGCTCCGGCGCTCGTCGTCGGCGGCCTCGGCGTCGGCGCGCGCCTTGTCGGCGGCCTCGAGAGAGTCCCTGATCTTCTCCTGGCGCTCCTCCAACGCTTTGTTGATGGGCGGCAGCACGTACTTGTAGATCAGGAACAGCAGTATCAGCGAGACGATCAGCTCGATGAAGAACGTCCCATTGGGCAAAAGGAAGATGCCTGCAGTGGTGGTCATGGTGTTCTCAATTTCCGGAATGTCTCCGTGAGGTAGACGGTGGGTGAGGTCGCGCTAGCCGGCGATGCTCTTGGCGGCGAAGACGTAGACGAACACCACCATGAACAGCAGGTTGATGAAGTACATGGCCTCCACCAGGCCGACCGTCAGGAAGAAGTACTGACGGGCCTTGGCCTCAATCTCGGGCTGCCGTGCAATGGCCGCAATGGTCTGCGAACCGGCGAGGCCGTCACCGACGGCAGCGCCGATGGCGCCTCCACCCAGGGCGAGGCCGCCACCCACCAGGGCGCCGGCGACACGTATCGCACCTTCAACTGTACTTGCTGCCATGTTTCCTCTCCTTTGTTGAGTTCGTGTTCGAAGTGTTGGTCTGTTCGTGGCCTGCCCGGACCCTTAGTGCTGATCCTTGCTCATGCCCATACCGAGGTACATGATCGTCAGGAGGGCGAAGATGAAAGCCTGAATGGCGCCGATGAACAGCTCGTCGAACGGCTTCCAGATGGCCAGGCCGATCCACGAGAGGTAGGGCGGAATCAGGGTCACGATGACCGAAATCATCAGGACGCCCGAGAAGATGTTGCCGAAGAGTCGGAAGGTCAGCGTGATCGGCTTCGTGATCTCTTCAATGATGTTGATCGGGGTGAGGGCAGCGTAGGGCTGGGCGTAGTGCTTGAGGTAGCCGCCGAACCCGCGTGCCTTGACCGAGTTGTAGTGCACCGTGAAGAACACAATGAGGGCCAGAGCCAGCGGCAGGTTGACGTCACCAGTCGGGGGGGCCAGGAAGCCCGGATCGCCGCTGGGGATGAAGGCGAGCCAGTTGCATACCAGGATGAAGATCCCGATGGTCAGCCCGAGGCCCACGAAGGGAAGCCCCTCGGGTCCGATGGCTGACGAGGCCAGGTCGGAGATCTGCTCGACCAGGAGCTCCCAGAGCAGCTGCAGCTTGCCGGGCACCCCGGACGTGACCTTTCTCCGCATGACGAGCCCGAAGGCCATGACGATGGCGGCCGCCAGGAGCGTGGTCCAGACGATGTCGCCGTAAATGGTGAGCCCCGCCACGTGCCAGACGCTGTGGTGGTCGCCGATGGTGATGTTGCCACTGGCGAGCACGAAGTGGTTCTTCATTGAATCCCCTGCGAAATGATGACGCGCCCGACGTTGACCACGAAAAGCAGCTGGAAGATGACGAGACCGGCGACGGCGCCGATGCCGAGCGCGCCGTTCAGGAGCAGCAACCCGATGCAGATGACGGTGATAACGCCGAGCCGCGTCACGCTCTTGGTGCCGAGCGCGCGCCGCAGCACCTTGTTGTTGGTCTCGCCCGACGTGTTGAGCTTGGCCACGCCCGCATCGAGGAAGCGCAGGTTGAGCACGGCGATGGTGAGGCCGAAGGCGAGGCCGAGCGCGGCCCAGGGCTGGGAGAGCAGCAGTGCGATGAGGACGGCGGCGGCGCCGACGATGAGCGAGGAGACGATGGTGCGGCGCAGCACCTTGGCCAGCGCGTTGCCCCCGAGGCCCGAGAGTCCGTCGAGCATGTTCATGGCCGTACCCCTACAGGTACGTGCGGATCTGCTTGATGACGCTGAGGGCGGCCACCGCCAGGCCGAGCGCCAGCCCCACCAGCAGGAACGCCGGTGCGGTGTGCAGCGCGCTGTCCACCAGAATGCCGAGCCCGAGCCCGAGGCCCACGCACACGGCAGCGGACAGGCCCATGCTCAAGAAGGCCATGGCGCCCGGGAGCGGCTTGGGCTCCTGGGGCGGGGACGATTCGTCCGGTGTGCTCACCCGAATGGGCGCGCACGTCGAAGCTCACTTGACCACGCATCCGACTGCTGACCCCTTATGCGGTGCGTGGCGCGCCGGAGTCCGTCGTCCGCGAGGCTGCCGGGACGGCAGTGTCGGACGAGGCGAGGTGGACGGGGTACACAGGTCTCATCATCGCATCCCGGCCCAGATGGCGTCCAAACGGTCAGGACGGGAACTGGACGACCTCGCTCAGCCGCTCTGCCCCGTCGGACCCGGGCGGAATTCCCAGGTGAGACTCATCTTCCTCGTCCTCCCCGTTCCCCCGCCGCAGTCCGGGATGGAAGAAGGTGTAAAGCGCCACGCCGAGAGCGGCCGCCCCGATCGGAATGAAGGCATTGACCTGGTGCACGAACAGGGGAAACAGGAGGAAGCTCGAGAGGACCGCCGTCCAGGCCCACAGGATGATCACGCTGCGGCGGGGGCCGTGGCCGAGGCGGAGGAGCCGGTGGTGGATGTGCTCCTTGTCCGGCGTGTCGAACCCGGTGCCCTTCGCCGTGCGGCGCACGAAGGCGAAGGCCATGTCAACCAGCGGGACCCCGAGGATCAGGATCGGGATGAACAGGGGGGCGAAGAAGAAGTAGGTCACGCCGCTGATGGGCACGGCGGTCGGGACGCGCCCGCCAATCACCATGGTCGAGGCCGCCATCAACAGGCCGAGGAAGTGCGCGCCGGCGTCACCCATGAAGATGCGCGCCGGGTTGAAGTTGAAGGGCAGGAACCCGAGGCAGATGCCGCAGGCGATGACGGCCACCAACGGGCCGATGTTGTCGCTCGGGAGGAGG
>DATCEZ010000035.1:0-9556 GCA_036509775.1 Acidimicrobiales bacterium | reverse complement strand
CCCGGGAAATGTTTCAGAGGTCGGGAGGCGCAAACCTCCAGTGCGAGGGCTCTCTTGTCGGGCCACGCACCCCGAAGTCGCCTGGGACGGGGGCACGTAGAGCTTCTCAGGCGGCGCCAGCCGTCTCGCTCGAGCTGGGGGCTGTCTACGGATCACGATCTGATCTTGCTTGAGCCTCAGGTGCGAGAGCGTCTTTTCTGTGAACGACGCGACCTAGGTGCTCAGCTGCGCGTTTGTCCGATGACGCTCGAGACTTTGAATAATGGCGCGTCAATACCTGCGGACCATGGCCTTGCCTTTCGGCGACAACGTTGATGTTGAACCCTGCATCGAGGAGCTCGGAAGAAGTGAACTTCCGCAATGCAAGAATCGAGCCGTCGAAGTCGAGATCTCCTCGGCCTGAGCCGTGCGCCATTTCGCGTCGTTCCGCGGCCGCTACAGCGAGGCTCGCCCAACGCTCGCTGCGACCCAGTGCCTTCCCTATTTCCCGGTAGGAGAGACCGCCGGTGGGAAGCGGTCCGGGTCTCCCTGCAGGACGCGATGGGGGAGTTGATCGCCGAAGGCGAAGGGCCTCGTCCTCAAGCGCGACCACCTCCGGGTCCTTGTTCTCAATTCCGAGATAGCCCTTCAACGCCGCAACTCGCTTCGTGAGGTGGTCGGGTGGCATCGGCGTGGCGTAGTCCAGCGCCAGGCTGAAGAGGAAACGGTCGGCAGCGAGCTCTGTGCCGGCCTCAGCAGCTTGCTTCTTTATCTCGTCACAGTGTCGCTTGAGCATCGCGACGGTCTCGGTGTCGATGTGAAAGGTCCTACTTTGACGAGTCTTCGTTGCTTTGACTTTGCCAGCTGATGAGATGGCCGATGCAACTGTGATTTGATTCCTCTTCCAGTCAACCGCCGACATGGGGATACCGACGAGCTCTCCTCTGCGGATACCCGTAACGGCGGCAAGCACCAGAAGTGGCGCAATGTCTGGAGTCTCCTCGACTGCCGTCGAGAGCAGCAGCGAGAGTTCCTCGACCTCGGGTGGGGTCCGTTCTTGCGAGCGAAACGTGCTCGTTGGCATCTGAAAGTCCGCCATGGGGTTCCGGGTGGTCATGCCCCTTCGTTTGGCCCACCGAAAGAACGGCACATAGAGGCTCTTGGCCTGATTGAGGCGGGAGGCGCTGAGGCCGGCTTGCCGCATGGTTCCGAACAGTTTGTCCATAGTGGCGCTTTCGATCCGTTTCACCTGCTCCTTGCCGATCGCAGATGAGAACCATCGTTGGTGGAGGTAGCGATAGTCGCTGATGGTCTTCTCCGCCCGGCCCTTTTCGGTCGCTAAGTACTCATCGAGGTAGCGATTCAACGCTTCGTCAATCGTCATGTCCCGGACGTCTTGAGTCTCCGGGAGCTGCGAGCTGCTTGTCTCTTCCACAAAGTCTGCCAAGAGGCCGGCTGCCGCCGCCTTGCTCTTGGCTCGTACGGTGCTGGTGAACGACCGCGGACGGCCGTTGCCCCAGCGGCCAATCGTCACCCGAAGCTCCCAGGTGCCGGCTCGGACAAGCCGCATAGACCCGGTTCCTTTGCGCGCTCTCGGCGCTCGCCGCGCAGAGGTTTCGGTGGTGCGTTCGAGGCGCAGATGTTCGACGCGCACACAGGCAGGATTTGACTCGCAGGTCAGCACGCGCTTTTTTGATGACAGCGCACCACGGGCCAACTCCCAAGCCACGCGATGCGCAGTTCGCTCAACGTTGTCGACCTTCATTCGGCCCGTCCCGCGCTCGGGGTTCACGCTCCCGAGCCAGAGGTGGTGCTCGCCCGTCCGGTCAACCAGACGTTCGAAGCGCGTCGCCAGATCTTCAGCCTTTCGGCCCATGCATTAAGCGTATCGATTCGGCGTATCGAAAGGCGTATCTGGGTGGAAACCGGGGTCCGCCTCGTCGCGATACGCTTAATGCGAGACATGCAACGCTCTGAACTGGACTTTCGAGTGCGCCCCTCGGGATTCGAACCCGAAACCTGCGGATTAAGAGTCCGTTGCTCTGCCGTTGAGCTAGAGGCGCACCGCAGAGTGTAGGCGAGCGACCCTCGGTATCGGCGCCCGGATCGTTGTATGCCCCCCGTGCCACCGGCCCGGGCTTGCGCCTCGGACCGGCGACCCCCCAGGGCACACCCAACCACGTTCCTTCCCAGAAAAAGGGGCGGCGTGAAGCTCACACAGGCCCCCGAGCCTGACATTGGCGTCAGGTACACTCGCCCGGATCTGCAGGCGCCCTCGCGATGGCGGGCAGGGTCGGAGAGGCAACCGGCAAGGCCGGGAAGGGAGTGCGGTGGAGCTCGAGTTCACGGCTGAGCAGGAAGAGTTGCGTGGCTCGGTGCGCTCGTTCCTCCAGAAGGAGTGCCCCATCGAAGTGGTACGGGCCATGGTGGAGACCGGCGAGGCCCCCGAGAAGCTTTGGGGCTCCATGGTCGCCCTCGACTGGCCCGCCCTGGCCGTCCCCGAGGAGTACGGGGGTATCGGGCTGACCATTCTCGAGACCGCCGTCGTGGTCGAGGAGCTCGGCCGGGCCGTCGCCCCCGGACCCCTCCTGGCCACCATCACTCAGTTCGCTCCTCTCGTGCGCGAGGTCGGCACACCCGAGCAGCAACAGCGATTCCTCTCCGGGGTGGCCACCGGCGCCGTCGCCGGGGCGGTGGCACTGGCCGACCATCAGCGCGCCTGGTCGCTGGACGATGTCTCCATGGCGGCCGAGCCGGCCGACGGCGGGTGGACCCTGACGGGCCGGAAGTTCGCCGTCCTCGCTGCCGAGGGCACGACCGACCTCGTCATCATCGCCCGGGCCGGCGACGGCTTCGGTGCGTTCGTGGTGCCTGCCGCCGAGGCCGGCCTGACGCCGGTGGAGTCGCTCGACGCCAGCCGCCCCCTTGTCGAAGCCGTCCTCGACGGCGTCTTCGTCCCGCACGATCACGCGCTGGGCGAGCCCGGCAGCGCGGCGTCCACGCTCGGCATCTCGCGTGCCCTCCAGGAGGCCACGTTCGGGCTCGCGCTCGAGGGTGTCGGCACCTGCGACGCGCTCTTCCAGCTGTTGCTGGCCTATCTGAAGGAGCGCCAGCAGTTCGGCGTGGCCATCGGTTCCTTCCAGGCTTTGAAGCACAAGATGACCGACATGTTCCTCGCCATCGAGCGCGCCCGCTCTCTCTGCTACTTCGCCGCCGCCGCCATCAACGAGGACACGCCGGCGCGGGCCACGGCCGTCTCCATGGCCAAGGCCGCCAGCGACGACTGCCAGGTACTGGTGGGCCGTGAATCGATCCAATCGTTCGGCGGTATCGGCTTCACCTGGGAACACGACGCCCATCTCTACGTGAAGCGCGCCACCACCGATGCCGTGCTGTTCGGCGGTGCCGCCGCGCATTCGGTGGCGGTCGCCGCCAGCCTTGGCGTCACCTCCGCCTGAGGCGGAGCAGACTGGCGCCGTGCGCCCTGGCGAATCCCTCATTGCCGCCCTCGACCTGGAGCCGCACCCCGAGGGCGGCTGGTACCGGCGCACCTGGGTGGCCGAAGCCCCGGACGGGACACGGCCCGCGGGGAGCGCCATCTACTACCTCTTATTGGAGGGTGAGATCTCCGCGGCCCACCGCATCGACGCCACCGAGTTGTGGCACTTCTACGCCGGTGACCCGCTCGAGCTCAGTCGCCAGTGGCCCGACGGGCGGCGCGACGTCCAGCTCCTCGGGCCCGACGTGGCCGCCGGTCAGGCGCCCCAGGTCGTGGTCGATGCCGGCGTCTGGCAATCGGCCCGCCCGCTGGGGCGCTACGCGCTGGTCGGAGCGACGGTGACCCCGGCCTTCTCTTTCGAGGGGTTCGAACTCCGTCAGGGCCCGGCCGGACCGATCTGAGATCGCAGCGCTGGCCGAACCGCGGCGCTGCGCTTATCGGACGAGGCGCGTTTGTGTGATGCGCAAACGGGGTTTCACAAGGTTTCATTTCACCCAGAGCGGGAAGGAGACAGGTGACACTCGATGCGGGAGTTCGTGATCCTCGCGGTTCCCCTCTCCCGCTGCTACCTGTGCCACCACTATCGCGTGGAGGCCGTGAAGTCACCACGCCCGAGCAAGGAGTGCTGACGTCATGGCCATCAAGGACGACACGGCGCAGGGCGGCCCTGCGCAACAGCCGGTGCACAACGGCACGCAGCAGGGGGTGATGGCACTGCAGGAAGTCGCCATCAAGGAGGTGCCATCCATCGCCGATCCGGCGCCTCTGGGCCTGGCCGCCTTCGCCCTCACCACGTTCCTCCTCTCGGCCTTCAACGTCGGATGGACCAAGGGCACCGTCGCCTTCTTGGGCTTTGCTCTGGCCTACGGCGGGATCGCCCAGCTCCTGGCCGGCATGTGGGAGTTCCGCAACCGCAACGTATTCGGCGCCACAGCGTTCTCGACCTACGGCGCCTTCTGGATAGGCATTGCCGTCTACTTCTTCTGGGTCGTTCCGGAGTTCAAGCCGACGGCGCTCCAACTCAGCAACGACCTGGGGTGGATCTCGGTGGCCTTCGTGATCTTCAACACCTACATGCTGTTGTGGAGCCTCTTCGTCAGCCGGGCGGTGTTCCTCGTGTTCCTGACCCTCGAGGTCACCTTCATCCTCCTGGCCATCGGGCACTTCTCCAACAGCACCAACATGGTGAAGGCCGGTGGCATTGCCGGCATCGTGACGGCGGCGTGCGCCTGGTACGCCTCGGCAGCAGGGGTCATCAACGGCATGGCCTCACGCAAGGTCCTTCCCACCGGCGCACCGTTGAACCTGAATCCCGCGGGTAGGTAATGATCGGAGGGTGGACGTCCGAGCCGGACGGGCCCAAGAGGAGGCTGCAGTGAGCGAGACCCGAGAGGAAGGGCTGTCGGCCCTGCTCCACGAGACGAGGACGTTCCCCCCACCGGAGGCATTCGCCAAGGAGGCCAACGCGCAGCCCGGCATTTATGCCGAGGCCGAGGCCGACCCCCTTGCGTTCTGGGCCACACATGCGAAGCAGCTCACCTGGGACACCCCCTGGACCGACGTCCTGGAGTGGAAGCTTCCCTTCGCCAAGTGGTTCGTCGGCGGCAAGCTCAACGTGGCGGTCAATTGCGTGGACCGCCACGTCGCCGCCGGCCTGGGCCCCCGGGTCGCTTTCCACTGGGAGGGCGAACCGGGGGACACCCGGACCATCACCTACGACGACCTCTTGATCATGGTGAGCCAGGCGGCCAACGGCCTCACCGAGCTCGGCGTGCGGGCCGGCGACAAGGTGGCCATTTACATGCCGATGATTCCCGAGACGGTCGTCGCGATGCTGGCGTGTGCCCGGCTGGGCGCGCCCCACACGGTGGTCTTCGGCGGCTTCTCGGCCGACGCGCTGCGGGGCCGGATCCTCGACTGTGACGCGCACTTCGTCATCACCGCCGACGGCGGCTACCGCCGGGGCTCCCCGAGCGCGCTGAAGCCGGCCGTCGACGAGGCGGTGCAGGGATGTCCCGACGTCGAGCGCGTGCTCGTCGTGCGCCGCACCGGCCAGGAGGTCACGTGGGACGACGCCCGCGATGTGTGGTGGCACGAACTGGTGGAGCGCCAACCCGAGACCCACGAGGCCGAGGCCTTCGACGCCGAGCACCCGCTCTATATCATGTACACCAGCGGCACGACGGCCAAGCCCAAGGGCATCCTCCACACCAGTGGGGGCTACCTGACGCACGTGTCGGCCACCCACCGCCTCATCTTCGACATCAAGCCCGAGACCGACGTCTTCTGGACGGCGGCCGACATCGGCTGGGTGACCGGACACAGCTACATCGTCTACGGGCCCTTGGCCAACGCCACGACCTCGGTCATGTACGAGGGCACGCCCGACACGCCGGCGCGTGACCGTTGGTGGAGCCTCATCGAGAAGTACAAGGTCAACATCCTCTACACCGCGCCGACCACCATCCGGACCTTCATGAAATGGGGGGAGGAGCTCCCGGCCTCCCACGACCTCTCGAGCCTGCGGCTGCTCGGGTCGGTGGGCGAGCCGATCAACCCCGAGGCCTGGATCTGGTACCGCAGCAACATCGGCGGGGACCGCTGCCCCATCGTCGACACGTGGTGGCAGACCGAGACCGGTGGCATCCTCATCACGCCGCTGCCGGGCATCACGGCCACGAAGCCGGGGGCGGCCATGACGCCGTTCCCCGGCATTTCGGCCGACGTCATCGACGACCAGGGCAATTCGGTCGGCAACGGCGAGGGGGGGTACCTCGTCATCACCGAGCCATGGCCCGGCATGACCAGAGGCATCTACGGCGACGAGGAGCGCTTCGTCGACACCTACTGGAAGCGTTTCCCGGGGAAGTACTTCGCCGGCGACGGGGCCAAGCGCGACGACGACGGTGACCTGTGGCTGCTCGGCCGCGTCGACGACGTCATGAACATTTCGGGACACCGCATCTCGACCACCGAGGTCGAGCACGCGCTGGTCAGCCATCCATCCGTGGCCGAAGCCGCCGTGGTGGGGGCCGACGACGACACCACCGGCCAGGCCATCGTTGCCTTCGTCACCCTCAAGGGGGCGAGCGACGTGGACGGAGAAGCGGGGGAGCAGCTCGTGGCCGAGCTGCGCGACCACGTGGCCAAGGAGATCGGCCCCATCGCCAAGCCGCGCCAGATCCTGCTCACTCCCGAGCTGCCCAAGACCCGCTCCGGCAAAATCATGCGCCGGCTCCTACGCGACGTCGCCGACGACCGGCAGCTGGGGGATGTGACCACGCTGCTCGACCCCACGGTGGTCAACGCCATCAAGGACCACCTGGCGGAAGGGGCGGCCGAGAAGGAATAGCCTGCGCCCAATGTGGTGACACTGGACCACCTCATCCTGACGGTCAACGACCTCAAGGCCAGCGTGCGCTTCTACACCGAGGTCATGGGCTTCGGTGACGAGGGCGAGGACGGCCCGTTCTCGGTAGTCCGCGTTAGTCCGGATACCACCCTGCAGCTGGCGCCCTGGGGCACTGAAGGCGGCGATCATCTCGCCTTCGCGCTCTCACACGAGGAGTTCGAGGCCGCCTTCGACCGCGTGCGGGCGGCCAACGTCCCCTACGGCGACTCCTTCCACGACGTGGGCAACATGCAAGGCCCGGGGGAGGAGGCAGGGGCGCGCGGCCTCGGTCCCACTCTGTACCTGTTCGACCCCAACGGCCATCTGGTCGAGCTGCGCCACTACGGAAGCTGACGCCGCCGCCCCCCTGTTCAGGCCGGCGCGTGCACCTCGAGCACCGTCGCCGATCCCATGCCGCCGCCGGCACACAGCGTCCCGACCCCGATGCCGCCACCGCGCCGGCGCAGCTCGTGGATCAGCGTGACGAGGATGCGGGCCCCCGAAGCGCCCACGGGGTGGCCGAGCCCGACCGCACCGCCGTTGACGTTCACGATGTCGTGCGGGAAGCCCAGCTTGCGCGAGGAGGCCACGGCCATGGTGGCGAAGGCCTCGTTGATCTCGACCAGGTCGACGTCGGACTCGCTAAGACCGGCCCGGTTCAACGCCCGCGGGACGCAGACCGTCGGCGCCAGCCCGGTACGGGCCGGCTCAATCCCACACGAGTTCCACGACCGCACCGTTGCCAGCGGGGTCATCCCGTGCGCGTCGGCGTAGGAGCGTGACACCACCACGAGGGCGGCGCCTCCGTCAGCAATGCCCGACGAGTTCCCAGCGGTGATCTGGCCGTCGGGCCCGGTGAGCGAGCGCAACGCCGCCAGCTTCTCCGGCGTCGTATCCCGCCGCGGATGCTCGTCCGCGCTGACCGTCACCGTCTCGCCCCGGCCCGCCGGCACGGTCACGGGCACGATCTCCTCGGCGAAGCGGCCGTCGTCGGTCGCGGCCACGGCCCGGATGTTCGAGTGGTACGACCAGTCGTCGGACTCCTCACGGGTGATGCCGCACTCGCGTGCTGTGTTCTCGCCCACCGTGATCAGCATGTTGGTGTTGGGGGCGTCGGGCGTGTCGGGATGACTCGGCGGCATGAATTGCTGAACGCCGCCGAAGGGGAAGGGAGACGTCTCGAAGAGCATCGGGGTGCGCGTCATGGAGTCGATCCCGCCCGCAATGATCGCGTCGGCCATGCCTGAGCGGATGTTGGCCGCCGCCTCCTGCACCGCCATCATCCCGGTGGCGCATTGGCGCTGCACCGCGCCACCCGGCGTGTCGGGGGGCAGGCCCAGTGCGTTGGCCACGTAGCGGGCGGTGCAGCCGCCGCCGCGCAGGACCTCGCCGAGGATCAGGTCGTCGATGTCGTCGGGGTCCAACCCGGATACCTCCAGGACGCCAGTCACGGTCTGCATGCCGATGTCGGACACCGTGAGCCCGGCCAGGGCGCCACGCGAGCGTCCGATCGGCGTGCGTGTGGCGGCAGTGATGACAGCGTCATTGGCCTCGGTCATGGGGTGTGCCTCCTCAGGCCCGTACGAAGACGGGGATCGTGAACTCGTCGGAAATGGGTTGAAAGCGGACCTGCAGGGCCATGCCCACCGCCAATTCATCGAAGTGGCAGTCGACCACGTTGGTCATCATGCGTGGCCCCTCGGCCAGGTCGACGATGGCGGCCACGTAGGGCACGCGGTCACGGAAGGGCGGTTGGTCGTTGGTGTAGACGACCGACCACGTGTACAACGTGCCTTCGCCACTGGCCTCGTACCACTCCACCCGCTCGCTCCAGCACTTCGGGCAGAAGGGCCGCGGATAGTAGGAGTAGACGTCGCAGTCGAGGCAGTGCTTTATGAGGAGGCGCTCCTCTTTGGTTGCCTCCCAGAACGCAATGGTGTCGCCCTCGGGCGTGGGAAGGTCGAAGCGGACCGTGCTCATGACGCTTCTCCCTCCACGAAGATCCCGGCGGCCGCGGCCCCGGGGCAAGCAATACGCTTGTTTGCGCCGCCCCGGGATTGACCCCTGGGGACGCATCGGCCATGCTGCAACGAACCTGACGCTGGCGTCAACTTTCGCACCGACAACTTCCTGGGGGACTCTGAAACCGTGTTGATGGACGATCACCTGGCGCGTATGGCCGAGGAGTTCGGCGACCGCACGGCCTTCGCCGTCGTCGACGTGGGCTCCATGACCTTCGCCGAGTGGGACGGCGCGGCCAACGCCATGGCCCGCCGCCTGGTCGAGGCCGGCCTCCAGCCCGATGCCCGGGTCGGTATCCACCTCCGCCCAGAGCTGGCGCTGCATTGGCTCATCTCGTACTCCGCCGCCCACCGGGCCGGTGGCGTGGCCGTCCCCATGAACCCCCGCCTGGCCCCGGCCGAGGTGGCCCACATGCTCGAGCACTCGGGCGCGACCGCCGTCGTGGCCGATGGTGACCTCCTGCGCAGCGATGGTGAGCTCGGGGCGGCTCGCCTCGTCACCCTGATCGACGCCGGCGCGGAGGCCGGGACGCCGCCGCCGGACACCGGGGTCCCGGTGCTCAGTTGGGCCGAGGCCACCGCCGGCGACCGCTCGCCCTTCCAGGTGCCCCGTGACTCCGAGGACCTGGCCGACATCCTCTACACCTCGGGGACGACGGGACTGCC
>DATCEZ010000034.1:0-31436 GCA_036509775.1 Acidimicrobiales bacterium | reverse complement strand
GGTCTCAAGCTGAACAAGCCGGTGGTGGGTATCACCGCGACGCCAGATGGCAAGGGCTACTGGCTTACCGCAGCTGACGGTGGCATCTTCAACTACGGGGACGCTCAGTTCCTAGGCTCCGCCGGTGGGATCAAGCTGAATCAGCCCGTCGTCGGCGTGACTGCAATAGGGACGACGTTCTCGGGTTAGCCAACACGCTTCCGGTTTCGAAGGAGGAGCCCGGTCCCGCCAGGGGCCGGGCTCCTCTGTCTTCGGGAGCGTCAGACCGTACAGTTCACCGGTGGGAGCACATTCCGGTCGGGGAATGTGACGTCACCGGTCACGGCGACCGTCGTGCTCAGATCACCGACGGTGAAGGTGAATTCGCCGGGCTCGACTCGGTAGCGCAGGTCCGCCCCGGTGAACCCAAGCCGGCCGACAGGCACATGGAATGTCAGTCGAGTCGAGGCACCGGCGCGGCACTCCATCCGCTGAAATGCGAGGAGCCGGGCTGCCGGTAGGCCGACGCTGGCCACCTCATCACGGAAGAACAGCTGCACCACCTCGGTTCCCGCACGCGCGCCGGTATTCGTGAGGGTCACACCGATCTCGACATCGTCGCTTGTCGTTGCAGCTCTGACTGCGAGATCGCTCCGTGCCCAGGTCGTGTACGAAAGACCGTGCCCGAACGGGAAGAGGGGTGTCGCTGGCGCATCGACGTAGTGGTCCATGATCATGCTTCTCCCGCCACCATGGTGCGCGCCGGAGTGCACGCCGACCTGGCCCACCGTGTGGAGGAGGGTGACAGGGAGTCGACCGCTCGCATCGACGTCACCACAGAGGACATCGGCCAGGCCGTTGCCCCCCTCTTCTCCCGGCAACCCGGCGAAGACGAGTGCGTTGGCCAGAGGCATCACTTCGCTCAAGGAGTGAGCCCGCCCGCCGATCACGACGACAACCACCGGCACCCCATGCGCGGCCGTCTCTGAGATCAGCGTGAGCTGCTCGGGGGCGAGGCGGAGGTCGGCGGCATCGCGGAACTCGCCGGAGGTGTCGGCACTGGTCAGTCCGCTTCGGCCTCCGACGAAGATGATCGCTGCGTCGGCGCTCCGCACCTCGTCAACGATCTCGACTTTCTGCCGAAGTGCCTCCAAGGGCGTGGGGGTCGGGTTCTGCGGGGGGAGCTGCCTGAACTCGTTCCCCACCGGTGACAGCGCCGCCTCCTGTTGTTGCAGTTCGAGATGCGCAGGGAAGTGGTAGTCACCCAGGAGGAGGCGTGGATCATCCGCGCTCGGTCCGAGAACCGCGACGCGTGCGCCGGCTCCGAGGGGCAGGACGCCATCGTTGGTGAGGAGCACGACGGAGGTCGAGGCCGCTCGTCGTGCCAAGGCCCGATCCTCCAGCGTATCGAACAGGTCAGCTGCCGAGGACGCCTCGACATAGGGCTGTTCAAAGAGGCCGAGCTCGTCTTTTTGTGCGAGCACGCGGCGGCAGGAGGTATCGACGGCTTCGACCGGCACCGCGCCAGCGTTGACGAGCGCAGGGAGGTGGCGATAGCACCAGTAGGAAGGAAGTTCCATGTCCAGTCCGGCCAGCAGCGCGCGCCTCGCCGCGTCTGCCTCGTCGCTCGCGCAGTGATGGAAGTCCTCCAAGCTGCTGACACCGAAATAGTCGGCAACCGTGACACCGGTGAAGCCGAGCTCCACCCGGAGCAGCTCGGTCAAGAGCTCGGGAGAGCCGTGCAGAGGCAAGCCGTCAATCTCGTTGTAGGACGGCATGACGGCGCCGACGGCCGCCTCGTTGATGACGGCGCGGAATGGGGCCGCAACGACGTCGCGTAGATGACGAGGGCCCATTGACGTCCAGCCCCAGTTGAACCCACCGTCGGGCGCGCCGTAACCCAGAAAGTGCTTGGCGGTGGCGATGACGCCTTGTGTCTGAATCCCCCGCACGTAGCTGACGCCCATGCGGCTGGCCAGCTCGGGATCTTCCCCGTAAGTCTCCTCTAGCCGTCCCCAACGGGCATCGCGTGCGATGTCGAGAACCGGTGCCAGCGTCAGCCGAGCGCCGACGGCTCGGAGCTGGCGACCGATCACTTCGGCCACCTGTTCGACCAACGCAGGATCCCAGGTCGCGGCGAGGTTGATGCCCTGAGGAAATTGCGTCGCCTGGCGGGCACAGAACCCACCCGTGGACTCTTCGTGGATCACCGCCGGGATCCCCAGCCTCGTCTCCTCGACGAAATAGCGCTGGACCTGGTTCCCCAGCTCCGCGACCCGCTCCGGCGCCGATCCCGACTCAATGGCGATCCGGCCGACCTGGCCGATCCCGTCTGCGGCTGCCAGCGCGAGCCGATTTAGAGCGAGCTCGCCGTCGACGAGCAGTCCTGAGAACCACATACAGCCGAGCTGCGCGCACTTCTCCTCCAGGGTCATGCGCGTCATGAGTTCGTCGATGTCAGTCACAAGCTTCCCTTCCGGCTCGGCGGGCGTCGGCTCGAGCAATCGGCTCAGCCAATGATCGATGCTGTTGGTCACGCCCTCGCACAGCTGTAACCCGAACGGGCCGGCTCAGCGGCTCGCACTGTGGGGGTACGGTAATCGCCTGTCAGCCCGGCTCGGCAGCCAAAGGAACATGTCGATCCCGCGGCGGGGGTCGGTATCGGTTGCCCTGTGGGATTTTCCACCTGTACGCTCCGCAACGGGCGTCGTCTTCTGCCACCTGCGCGACGACGTGGGTGTTCGGCATCCGACCGAGACCGCCTTTCCGGGTAGTAGACCACGACACACCGAAAGCGATAAAGGAGTCCACATGCTCGCCGCCACCTACCAGTATCCGATCCTCGACTTCTTCCTCACGATGTTGGAATTTTTCCTCTTCATCATCTGGATCTGGCTGCTGATCATGGTGTTCTCAGACATCTTCCGTAGCCACGACCTGGGCGGGTGGGCCAAGGCGCTCTGGTCGATCTTCATCATCGTCATCCCCTTCCTCGGAGTCTTCGTGTACCTGATCGCACGGGGCGGCAAGATGCACGAGCGGGCGGCCGAGCAGGCGGCGGCCCAGCAGAAAGCTTTCGATCAGTACGTCAAGCAGGCCGCCGGGACGCCCGGGGCCAGCACAGCCGACCAGCTCTCCAAACTGGCTGACCTCAAGTCTTCGGGTGTGCTCACGGACGCGGAGTTCGAGGCCCAGAAGGCCAAGATCCTGGCTTAGCTGAACCCGGCGAGGGTGCCGCCGGCGATCAGGACGGCGACGCGTGGTCGAGGCCTAAGGGCGATTGCCCCGGACCGGCCTCTGATGGCCCCTGCTCGTTCGGTTCCTCGTCGGACCGCGTCAGGCGGCATGAGGACCATCCGCATTGTGCCGGCTGCCGAAGGTGCGCCGGGTGGCGGGGACCTCGACGGCCCGGAGGAGCGGGTGATCTGGCTCACGTTGTTGGGCGTGGGCGCCGTAGTGCGCGATCAGCGGGTTGGCGCTGAATCCATGAAGGAGGATGCTGAGTCCGACCGTGACCGACACCGACGTGAGCACGAGGCTGGCCCGTTGGCCCAACTGGTCGAAAGCCAGGAGGGCAAAGATCACCGAGGCGAGGCCGCGGGGCCCGAACCACCCGATGAAGGCCACCGTCGCCGCACCGAGGTGGGTCCGGTAGAGGGCGAGGCACACGGGGAGCAGCCTGACGACGGTCAGACTCAGCACCGCGTAGAGAACGCAGCGCCCGAAGTCGGGGCTCGACAGGCTCGGCCGGAGCATGGCGGCGCCGAAGGCGAACCAGACCACACAGGCCAGGAGCTGCCCAGAACCTTCTGTGAGTTCTAGGGAGCGTGCGCCCAGGTGGTGGTGGAAGATCCCGAAACAGAGGCCGGCTAGGAACGCGGCCACGAAGCCGTTGCCGTGCACGGCAACGGCCAACGCGTACGTACCGATGGCGGCCGCCGGCGTCGCCACCAGAACGGTTCCCGACTCAGCCCAACCCTTGCGAACAGCGAGAGCGAGAATCCATCCGACGGCCAGGCCGGCGCCGACCCCGACGAGCGCCCCGACACCGATTTCGCGCAGCGCGTGGATGAGCGGTGTGTGGGTGCCGCTGGATTCTCCGACCAAGATGGCGACGGCCAACGAGACGAGCGGGGCCACAATGCCGTCGTTGAGGCCGCTTTCCACGTTCAATGTGCGCCGGATGCGGCTGGGCACCAACGGGTTCGTGACGATCCCCGCTCCGAGCCCGGCATCGGTCGGAGCCAGACACGCTGCAGCCAACACGGCCAACCACACGCCGATACCCCCGAAGACGAGGCGGGCGGCGAGCGCGCCAAGGACAACGGTCAACGGCAGCCCGATGCCGAGCAGCCGGGCAGACAGGCCCACGTCGTGGCGGAGAGATGTCAGCCTGAGACGCGCCGAATCGGAGAAGAGGATCAGCACCAAGGTGATCTCCGCCGTGGTCCTGATGGTCGTCGCCGACAGCGTGATGTGAAACGTTTGGTCTGCGCCGAAGGCGAGACCACCGAACGTGAAGACCATGGGAGATGTAAGGCCGAGCCGCTCGGCCGGACCTGAAATGACTGTCCACAGCACCACGATGGCGGCCACGACAGCGAGATCTGCCCAGGTCACGCCGCACCTGCTGACTCACTGCGCAGGTGATGTCGAACGACTCTCAATGTGATCGTGATCGTGGAAAAGACGTTGGCACAGCCCAAAGTTACAGACGTCGGGTCCGCTTCGGGTCGCCTGCTGACTTGTCTGATCGCCAACTGATACCGGATTTCCCGGGATCGAGCCGCCACGTCCCCAAGGGCGCTCCGAATGTCCTGACAATTCTGCTCGACGAAATCGCCCTCGGTGGCCCGGTGGGTGCCTGCATGCCTGACTTGACTCAAATGATCTCTGGCTGGACTCGAAGCTGAACTCTGGCCGACTGATGGCATCGTGTCGTTACGTCGTTACGGCGTTTCCGGAGGCAGCACCGGGGTTGAGGACTCCCGCGTCGGGGTATAAGCCTGAATTCAACGAGAGGAATCCCATGTGGTGCGCGGAACCGCTCCGGACCCGGGTCTTCGCCCGAGCGGTGGAGTGAACGTGACGTGCCCGGTTGGGAGCGTCGCCCAGAATCTGGGCGGTCAGGGGAACGAGACAGTGTCAGTAGCTATAGCTCCTCCGCCGTGTCCACGGTGTGGCGAACGCCGCGTCGATGAGTACACGCACTACGGCTGTCCCGAGAGTTCGGGAGAGCCACATCGGCATTGGCTCTGTCCTAAGTGTGACGAGGAGTTTGTGACGCCCTCTCCGGATGTTCCTTCAGAGCCACCGCAGGCGACAACCGAAGGGAAGCGGCAGAAGATCAGTGGCAATGCGTGAGTCGCTGATCCTTCACACATCTGAGCCCCCCGCTCAGCAATCCTGAACTCGACGCTCGAAGGAAGGATTGTCGTGGTTACGCTCAGGGCGAACGAGACCGGTAGGTGACGATGCGTTAGCGAGACAGCGCGGTGCCGCTGCCGACTTCCTCGCTGGGTTTGTCGAAGCCGAGAAGAAGCGTTCGCAGGTCCCGGGCGATTCGCTCCAGGAGTTCCCGGTCGACGCCGTCGAAGGCCCACCGCTCGGCCTGCGTTTTCATGGTGATGATGTGGTCGGCCTGAGCGAGGCCGGCCGTCGTCAGGCTCACCAGCACCTGACGGCGATCGTCGGGGTCGACATCCCGGCGCACCCAGCCGCGCTTCTCCAGACGGCTGATCCGGTTGGTGACCGCTCCCGAGGTCACCTGGCACTCGCGCCCGAGGTCACCGGCACTTGCCCGGTGATCCGGAGCACGGCGCAGGGTGAGGAGCACTTCGATCTCCCAGTACTCGTCGACGCCGCTGTCGGCGAGGTTGGCGCGGACGGCACGTTCCAGGTGCTGCGAGGCGCGCCGTAGGCGCATGGTGACCGCCTTCGTGCTCACGTCGAGCTCGGGATTCTCGTCCTTCCAGAAAGCGACCACGCGGTCGATGTCGTCTTGTGGCTCTTCAGCGGACACGGGCAGACCGTACTTCTTTCAATGTTCAGAGACTTGACTAATCTCTCAAGGTCCAATATTTTAACCTTAAACGATATCTGCGACGAGGAGCTACACCGTGGACCTCCCCACCACTGAACACCGACTCCCGACCAGGGCAATCCTGGTCATCTGCTGCATCGCCCAATTCATGGTCGTGCTCGACGTGGCGATCGTCAACGTGGCCCTGCCCCAGATGCGCGACAGCCTGGGCCTTTCTGTGGCCGGCCTGCAATGGGTGGTGAACGCCTACACACTCACCTTTGCCGGGTTCTTGATGCTGGGCGGCCGGGCGGCCGATCTCTTCGGCCGCCGCCGGGTCTTCATGGTTGGCCTCGGTGTCTTCACCATCTGCAGCCTGATCGGTGGCATGGCACAGAGCGGGAGCTGGCTCATCGCGGCCCGCGCCGCTCAGGGGATCGGCGGAGCCATCCTCGCCCCGGCCACCTTGAGCATCTTGGTGACGACGTTCACGGACCCGGGCGAGCGTCGGCGGGCCTTGGGTGCGTGGTCGGCAACCGCTGCGAGCGGAGCGGCGGTCGGAGTACTCGCCGGTGGCGTCCTCACCAGTCTCCTCAACTGGCGCTGGGTGCTCTTCGTCAACGTCCCGATCGGCGTGGTCCTGATGGTGGGTGCGTGGTTGGCTCTCCCCTGGAACGAGGAGCGCGGTCCCCAGAAGGCGCTCGACATCCTTGGAGCCGTCACCGTCACAGGCGGCCTCGCCGTCCTGGTCTACGGGATCGTCAGCACCAACGAGCACCCCTGGGGATCGGCCACGACCGTCGGCACACTCGCTGTCGGTGTGGCGCTGCTGGCCATCTTCTTCGTGAACGAGGCCCGCTTTGCGAAGGACCCGCTCATCCCTCTCGGCATCTTCCGGCGCCGGTCCTTGTCGGTGGCCAATGGGATCGCCGTCACCATCGGAGCGGGCCTCTTCGGGACCTACTTCTTCCTCTCGCTCTACCTGCAGGATGTCAATGGCTACTCGGCCCTGCGAACCGGCCTCGCCTTCTTGCCGGCGGGACTCTGCACGTTGGCCGGCGCCCTCATCGGCACGCGACTGGTCCAGGTGATCGGCGCGCGACGGCAACTGGTGCTCGGCCCGGGTCTCGCAGCAATCGGCCTCTTCTGGCTCTCGACCGTCGGCGCCGACGACTCCTACTGGTCCCACGTGCTCGGCCCGGTCATCCTCATCGGCTTGGGGATCGGGATGTCGTTCGTCCCGATGACCCTGTCGGCCACCACCGGGGTGCCTCCGCACGAGGCCGGGCTGGCTTCGGGGTTGATCAACACCACCCGGCAAGTCGGTGGTGCTCTCGGCCTGGCCATCATGGCCACCATTGCGACCACGATCGCCACCAACCACTTGGTTGGCACGCACAATGTGGCTGCATCCCTGACCGCCGGCTACCGCGCTGCCTTCGCCATCGCCGGCGGAGGTCTGGTGATCGGTGCTCTGTTGGCATTGGCCCTCCCGAGGCTGTCGGCGGCCACGGCGAGCCACCCAGTGGCGGCTCTCGAAGAGGTGCTCGAGGAGGCCGGGGAGCCCCAGGTCGCCTTCGAGGGCTGACGGCGGGAGACGATCGGGGCGCCCGGGCCCGGGCCGAACGGGGAACGCGACCCGCCAAACCCTTGGCCAGCCTTCACGTAGGCTCTCCTGAACGGGCTTTCACGAAGCGGTTCCGGACAGGCGGTTGCAAGCCTGCTCCTCGCCGCGACGCGAAAGCCCTGCTGGAGAGGTGCGAGAGCGGCCGAATCGGAGTCACTGCTAATGACTTGACCTGGGTAACCGGGTCCGAGGGTTCAAATCCCTCCCTCTCCGCTCGGATGTCGGGCACGCGGGTGCCGGACGATCCGGATGGCTGGCCCGTCCCGGCGGGCTCGCCGGGTCTCGTCGCCCCGACGGGATCCGGCCTGGTGCGAGGAGTGTGTAACGGCGTGGGCCTCTACTGGCTGCAGACCTTGGGGTGCCCGAAGAACCAGGTCGACTCCGACAAGCTGGAGGGGTATCTCGCTGCCCAGGGGTATGACCGCGCCCAGAACGCGGACGCGGCCGATCTCGTCGTGGTCAACACCTGCGCCTTCATCGACGCCGCCCGCCAGGAGTCGATCGAGACCGTCCTGGCGCTGGCCGACCGTCGCCGGCCCGGCGCCCGCCTGGTCGTCACCGGCTGCATGGCCGAGCGCTACGGCGACGAGCTGCGCGACGCCCTGCCCGAGGTCGACCTCGTGGCCGGGTTCGGAGCTGAGCTCACGACGCCGTCTGCCATCGGCGCCGTCCCGGTCACCCTCACGCCCGGGCGCCGTGCTGCCGCGCCGGCCGCGTCGACCAACGGGTTCGACCTGCTGGAGCTGCCCCGCCCGGCGGCCACCGCTCCGTGGGCCTACATCAAGGTGGCCGAGGGCTGTGACCGCATCTGTGGTTTCTGCGCCATCCCGTCGTTCCGGGGCAAACAACGATCGCGGTCGACCGGCGAAATTCTGGCCGAGGTCGACGCGCTGCGTGACACCCCCGCCGGCGCACCGGTCCTGCGCGAGATCGTCCTCGTGGCCCAGGACCTCGCCTCCTACGGCCGCGACCGCTCGGGGCCCGGCCGCCGGACGCGCATCGCCAACGGTCCGTCGCCCATTGCGGCGCTGACACGCGCCGTGTCGGCCCGTGTCGAGCGCACCCGTCTGCTCTACCTCTATCCCTCCGGGTTGACCGACGAGCTGATCGAGACGGTGCTCGCCACCGGCGTGCCGTACTTCGACCTCTCGCTCCAGCACGTCTCGCGCCCGTTGCTGGCCGGCATGCGTCGCTGGGGCGACGGCGACCGCTTCTTGCGGCGCATCGCCGACATCAGGGCGGCCGAGCCTGACGCCACCTTCCGTTCCTCCTTCATCCTCGGCTACCCCGGCGAGACCGAACGCGATCACGATCTCCTGCTCGAGTTCCTTGCTGCGGCGCAACTCGATTGGGCCGGCTTCTTCTCCTACTCGCGTGAGGACGGCACGCACGCCGCCGGCCTCGAGAGCCAGGTCCCGGCCGAGCTCGCATTCGAGCGCCTGCGCGAGTGCGCCGAGCTGCAGGACGCCATCACGGCCGCCAAGCGGGACGCGCTGATCGGCGCCACCCGGCAGGTCCTGGTCGACGCGCCCGGCGTGGGCCGCACCGTGCACGAGGCGCCCGAAATCGACGGCATCGTGCATCTGCCCGACGACCAGGCGGTCGGCAGCCTCGTCGACGTCGCCATCACCGGCGCGGAGGGGCCCGACCTGTTCGCCGTGCGCGTTGCCGATCGGGATCCCGTCCCAGCTGGAGCGGCAGCGCCGTGAGCGAGGCCACGCACGACCCGGCATCGCAGACGAACTTCACCTTCGGGCCCAGCGCCCTCGTCACGCCGGCCAACGCTGTCACCGTGGGCCGCCTGCTGGCGGCGCCCGTCTATGTGCTGATGCTTGTCGCGTGGGGTGCCTCGTGGATCAACGTCGTCGTGGGCTTCCTGCTCGCGGCCAGCGACGGTCTCGACGGCTACATGGCCCGCCGTCACGGCACGACCCGCTCGGGCGCTTTCCTCGACCCCCTGGCGGACAAGGCCTGCGTGCTCGCGGCCATGATCACGCTCTGCGTGCAGGGCCACCTCCCGTGGTTGCCGGTGATCCTCATCACCATCCGCGAGGTCGGCATGCAGGTCTACCGCTCCTGGGTCGGCCGACGCGGCGTGTCGATCCCGGCCGGCAAGTCGGCCAAGATCAAGACGCTGGTGCAGGACCTCGCCATCGGCACTGTCATCATTCCCCCGTTGGCCCATCAGCACTCGTTGCAGGTCGCGGCCATCTGGTTTGCCTGCGCCCTGACCATCTACACCGGTGCCGAGTACCTGTTCGACGGCCGGCGTGCGTTGCACAGCCCGGCAGCACCATAAGGTCACCAGCCGTGAGAATCGAGATCGTGGCGGTCGGGACCGAGCTGCTGCTGGGCCAGATCGCCGACACCAACTCCGCCTGGCTGGGCGAGCACCTGGCGGCCAACGGCGTGGCTTCCCACTTCCATCAGGCCGTCGGCGACAACCACGACCGCATCACCCTGGCCTTGCGGACGGCGTTGGCCCGCAGTGACGGCGTCATCATGTGCGGCGGCCTCGGGCCGACCCAGGACGACATCACCCGAGAGGCCATCGCCGAGGTCATGAACGTGCCGCTGGTGCGCGACCAGGCCATCGTCGACGTCATCGCCGGGTTCTTCGAAGCTCGGGGCCGAACCATGTCGGAGAACAACGCGCGTCAGGCCGACGTGCCGCAGGGGGCGGCCATCATCCCCCAGGTGGCCGGCACGGCACCCGGGCTCATCTGCCCGGTCGGCAACAAGGTCGTCTACGCCGTGCCCGGCGTTCCCTACGAAATGGCTGAGATGTTCGAGCGTGGCATCCTCCCGGACCTCCGCGCCCGCATGGCCGAGTCGGGCGAGGAGAGCGGCGTCATCGCCAGCCGCGTCCTGCGCACCTGGGGCGCCAGTGAGTCGGGGCTGGCCGAGTCCCTGCAGGACCGCATCGACGCGCTCGATGCCGCCGGTGATGTGACGCTGGCCTTCCTGGCCTCGGGCATCGAGGGGATCAAAGTGCGCATCACCGCACGGGCCCGCACGGACGAGGACGTGACGGCGCTGCTCGACAAGGAGGACGCCGAGGTCCGGCGCGCTATTGAGGCGCGCCTCGGCGACATCGTGTTCGGCGTCGACGACGAGTCGATGGAGGTCGCAGTGGCCGGGCGACTCGCCGCCCAGGGATTGACCTTCGGCGTGGCCGAGTCGCTTACCGGCGGCCTCATCGCGTCCCGCCTCGTCAACGTGGCGGGGGCCTCGTCCTGGTTCCGCGGTGGCGTCGTGGCCTACGACTCGCAGGTCAAGTTCGACGTCCTGGGTGTGCCCGTCGGGCCGGTCGTCACCGAAGCGGCCGCGGCGGCCATGGCCGAGGGTGCCGCCCGGGTGACCGGGGCCGATGTCGGCCTGGGCATCACCGGGGTCGCCGGCCCCGACGACCAGGAGGGCGTGGCCCCGGGCACGGTCTTCGTCGGCCTCCACCTCCCCGGCCAGCCGGCCCAGACCCGTGAGCTGCGGGTTCCCGGCGACCGCGAGCGCGTGCGGCAGTACGCGGCCATTTCGGCCCTTGACCTGCTGCGACGCGCCCTCGACGCTCCGTCTGCCTGAGCGCCCGCGCTCACAGGAGGCCCACAGCCAGGTCACACTGGAGAGGAAGGCCGCGGCGCGAGCCTGGGGCGCCAGGGAGGTATGGCCAAGTGAAGACGGACAACGGACCGCGGGTGTTGGTGGTTGACGACGAGCCCTCAATCGTCGATGCGGTGGCGACATCGCTGCGCTACGAGGGGTTCACGGTCGACGAGGCGATGACCGGGCGCAAGGCGCTGGCCCAGGCGCAGGAGGATCCACCGGACCTCGTGATCCTCGACGTCATGTTGCCGGACCTCGACGGGCTGGAGGTGACGCGCCGGCTCCGCTCGGACGGACTGCGGGTGCCCGTTCTCTTCCTGACCGCGCGCGACACGTTGCAGGACAAGCTGGCGGGCCTGACCGTCGGGGGTGACGACTACGTGACCAAGCCGTTCGCTCTGGCCGAGGTCATCGCCCGGGTGCATGCCATCCTGCGCCGCACCGGTTACGAGCCCGACGACGACGGCATCCTGCGCTTCTCGGACCTCGAGCTCGACGAGAGCGCGCACGAGGTACGCCGGAACGGGAATCCCATCAACCTCACGGCGACCGAGTTCAACCTCCTGCGCTACTTCATGCTCAACCCGCGCCACGTGCTTTCCAAGTCGCAGATCCTCGACCACGTCTGGCACTACGACTTCGGTGGGGACGGCAACGTCGTGGAGACCTACGTCAGCTACCTGCGCAAGAAGCTGGAGAAGTTCGGGCCGCCGCTGATCCACACCATTCGCCTCGTGGGTTACACCCTTCGGGAGCCGGAGTCCGCCACCGGAGCAGCCTGAGTGTCCCTGCGGCTCCGACTCCTGCTCGCCGTCGGGGCGATCGCCATCGTCGCGCTGGTGGTGGCTGACTTTGCCACCTATTCCGCGCTGCGCACCTCGTTGTATAACCAGGTGGATCAGCAACTGGCGCAGAACCGCGGGCGGCAGCTCAGCGGGACACCGACCGGCCAGCTGGTGTTCAACGGTTGCGGACGTCCTGGTTTTGGGGGCGGCGACACGAATGCGGCCACCGGAAATAGCGGGAACACGGGAAACAGCGGCGCCGGTGCCAGCCCGGGCGCGCGGAACTTTCCCAACATCTTCGCCGTGAGCTACTTCGCCGTGGTGACAGCGAGCAAGAGCACGGTGGTCAATAGCGTGGAGTGCCCTGCCTACGTGGATGACCATCCCTATCGCCCGCAGCTCCCCGTGCCCATGACGGGATTCACAACACAACCCGACGGGACCCAGGTCGCCTACTTCACCACAAACTCTGTCGCGCCGAACGGCCCCACCTTCCGGGTGCGTGCCGAGAAGCTGACCGACAACCTTGTGATTGTGCAGGCACAGCCGCTGGGCGACCAGAACAGCACGCTGCACACGCTCTTCCTGACCGAGCTCGCAGTGACCGCCGGCGCCCTCGTGCTCGCGCTCGCCGGAGGCTGGTGGTTGGTCCGGCTCGGCCTGCGACCGCTGGAGGATGTGGAGCGCACCGCCGAATCCATCGCGGCCGGCGACCTCGACCAGCGCGTGCCCGGGGCCGACCAGCCTACGGAGGTCGGTCGTCTGGCCCGTGCGCTCAACGTCATGCTCGAGCGGATTCAAGCGGCCTTCACGGCGCGCGTTGCCTCGGAGTCGCGGCTGCGCGAGAACGAACAGCATCTGCGCCAGTTCGTGGCGGACGCGTCGCACGAGCTGCGCACTCCCATCGCCGCCGTCTCGGCCTACGCCGAGCTGTTCGAGCGCGGTGGCTCCCAGCACTCCGAGGATCTCCCCCGCATTGTGTCGGGCATCCGCACCGAGACCGCCCGCATGGACCGGCTGGTCAGCGATCTCCTCACGCTGGCTCGGCTGGACGAAGGGGTGCCCTTGGAGATGGCACCCGTTGAGCTGGTCGGGCTGGCCTCCGAGGCCGTGCGGACTGCCGCCGCGGTGGGACCCGACTGGCCCGTGCAGTTCTCGGCGGCCCGACCGGTCGAGGTCACCGGTGACAAGGACCGCCTGCGCCAGATCCTGGACAACCTGTTGGCCAATGTCCGGGCGCACACCCCGCCGGGGACCACCGCCACGGTGCACGTCGACCAGGTCGGCGACCACGCCCAGATCGTGGTGCGCGATACGGGTCCGGGCATGCCCGAGGAGGACGCGCGCCGGGTCTTCGAGCGCTTCTTCCGGGCCGACCCTGCCCGCACCCGCACCCGAGGCGGCAGTGGGCTGGGATTGTCCATCGTGTCCGCCATCGTCACGGCCCACGGCGGGACCGTCACGGCCACCTCGAAGCCAGGAGAGGGGCTGGTCGTCACCGTCCTGCTCCCGGTCACCAGCCTGCAGCCAGGTGTCGAGCCGCTCGCCGCGCTGGCTCCTCCTGCGTTGCCGGCCTGAGCAGGGTGCCCAATGCCACGGCGCCCCAAATTCACACCGGAGCCACAGCCGAGCTTCATTGAACCCGGAGCCGGCAGCGGCACGATGCCTGACATGACAGCCCTGGCTCCGTTCGAAGCCGACGTCGATCCCCGCCGCGTCCCCCTGGACGTCGAAATCGTCATTCCGGTCTACAACGAGGCGGCACAGCTGGCGGAACGCATCACCGCCCTGCGCACGTTCCTCGACGAATCGTTCCCCTTCCGCGCCCTTGTCACCGTGGTGGACAACGCCAGCACGGACGACACCGACAAGGTGGCGCACCACCTGGCCGCGACCATGCGCGGCGTGGCGGCCATCCACCTCACCCGCAAGGGCCGCGGCTACGCGCTCCGCGCTGCATGGTCGACCAGTGACGCGCCTGTGGTCGCCTATATGGACGTGGATCTCTCCACGGCGCTGCCCGCCCTTCTGCCACTGGTGGCCCCGTTGTTGTCCGGTCACCGCGACGTCACCATCGGCTCGCGGCTGGCGCCCGGCGCGCACGTCGTACGCGGCCCCAAACGCGAGCTGATCTCGCGGTCGTACAACCTGCTGCTCAAGCTGACGCTGCAGGGTCGCTTCAGCGATGCACAGTGCGGTTTCAAGGCACTCCGCCGCGACGCGGCAGCCAAGCTGCTTCCGCTCATTGAGGACAACGAGTGGTTTTTCGACACCGAGCTTTTGGTCACGGCGGAGCGCCTGGGCTTGCGGATCGGCGAGGTCCCGGTGGACTGGGTCGACGACCCCGACTCGCGGGTGCAGATCGTGTCGACGGCCAAGGACGACCTGCGCGGCGTCTGGCGGATGCTGGTCCGGCGTCCGAAGGGTCTGCGCCGTGCACGCTCCAACGAGGTGGCAGCCGATCAGCTCATGCGCTTTGCCGGCGTGGGTGTTGTCTCTACGCTGGGCTATCTCTTCTTGTTCATCGCCTGGCGGCCGCTGTTCGGCGCCTTTGGCGCCAACGCCATCGCCATGGCGATCGCCACGCTCTTCAACACGGCGGTGCATCGTGAGCTCTCCCGCACGGCCGACGGTCAGGCTCGCCGCGGCCGCCTCTTCGCGGTGGCCAGTGGCCTGTTCCTGGTCAGCCTCGGTCTGACCACGCTGGGTCTGGTCGTGGCCCAGTGGATCGCCCCCGGCGCCCTGGTGGCCCAGCTGATCGCCCTCACCGTGGCCAACCTGATCGCCGCAGTGTTCCGGTTCGCCGTGTTGCGGGCCTGGATCTTCCGCCCGAGCGCCCGTGCCGGCGCGGGCTCCATGGAGGTTGCGCAATGACGGACCTGACGTCCACCCCCGACGCATCGGTGGGGGTGCTCGATCCGCCGGTCCCGCTGGACGCCGTGGCGACAGAGGCCGGCGTGGGAACGCCTCCCCCGTGGTCGCCGGGGCCCCGCCGGAGTTGGCCCGGCCGATTCGTCCGGGGCAAGGAGAGTGACGCGGCCTGGGTCCGCCCGGCGTTGCTGACGCTGCTTGTCGCCACGGCCGTGCTGTACATCTGGGGCCTCGGGGCCAGCGGCTGGGCCAACTCCTTCTACTCGGCCGCCGTCCAGGCGGGCACGAAGAGCTGGAAGGCGATGTTCTTCGGTTCCTCCGACTCGTCCAACTTCATCACCGTCGACAAGCCACCGGCCTTCTTGTGGCCCATGGAGATCTCGGCGCGGATCTTCGGCCTCAACTCCTGGAGCATGCTGCTTCCACAGGCCCTCGAGGGTGTGGCCACGGTCGCACTGGTGTATCTGTCCGTACGGCGCTGGTTCAGCGCCCAGGCCGCGCTGCTCGGCGGTGCGGTGGTGGCACTGACGCCCGTGGCGGCCATGATGTTCCGCTTCAACAACCCCGACGCGCTGTTGGCGCTGCTGCTCACCGCGGCGACCTACGCCACCATGCGTGGCATTGAGAAGGCACAGACCAAGTGGCTCGTCCTCGCCGGCGCGCTCATCGGGTTCGGCTTCATCACCAAAATGATGCAGGCCTTCCTGATCCTCCCGGTCATGGCGGTCGTCTACCTGCTGGCCGCGCCGACAGGGTGGTGGCGCCGGGTCTGGCAGACCTTCCTCATGGGCGTCGCCGTGCTTGTGGCTGCCGGATGGTGGGTGGCCATCGTCGCCCTCACGCCGGCGGCGGACCGGCCCTACGTCGGCGGATCACAGAACAACAGCATTCTCAATCTGATCTTCGGCTACAACGGCTTCGGCCGTCTCGACGGCAGCGAGTCGGGCAGCGTGGCCGGCGGACGTGTGGCCGGGAGCATGTGGGGCCCGACCGGCGTCACGCGCCTGTTCAACGCGGAGTTCGGGAACATGATGTCGTGGCTGCTGCCCGGCGCCCTCGTCATGGGCGCCGTTCTCCTCGTCGTCACCATCCGGGCCCGTCGCACCGATCGTGAGCGCGCGGGGCTTCTGCTCTGGGGCGGCTCGCTGGTGAGCATCGGTCTCGTCATCAGCCTGGCCCAGGGGATCATCCACCCCTACTACACGGTCGCGCTCGCGCCTCCGTTGGGCGCACTGGTCGGCATCGGCACCATGGGTCTGTGGGAACGCAGGGCCAGCTGGGTCGGGCGTCTCGGCCTGGCCGCGGGCTTGGCGGCGACGGTGGTGTGGAGCTACATCCTCCTCGGGCGCACCTCGGACTGGTTCCCCGCGTTGCGGCCGTTCGTGGCCGTGGTCGGCACGCTCGGCGTGCTGGCCATTCTGATGCTCCCGCTCATGCGCACTGTCCCGAAGCTCGCCATCGGTGTGGTGGCGGCGCTCGGTCTGGGTGCCGCGCTGGCTGCGCCGCTCTTCTCGACCGTGGCCACCGCTGCCACCGCGCACACCGGGGCGATCCCTTCCGTGACGCCGACCGCATCGGGCGGCTTCGGCGGCCCCGGTGGTGGCTTCGGCGGCGGTGCCGGCGGATTCCCGGGCGCTGGTGCCCGCCGGGCCTTCGGTGGCGGCGGGTTTCCCGGGGGGACGCGGAGCGGTCGCTTCCCCGGTGGGACGCAAGGCGGTGCCTTCCCGGGTGCTGGCGGCTTCCCGACCGGTGCAGGTGCCGGCACGGGCGCGGGAGCGGGAGCGGGCGGATTCCCCGGCGGAGCCAGGGCGTTTGGCGGCGGCGGGTTCGGTCGAGGTGGTGCGGGCGGCGGGGCCGGTGGTGCCGGGTTCCTCAATTCCAGCCGGTCCAATGCGGCCCTCAACAAGGCGCTGCAGGCCGGCGCCAGCACGTACACCTGGGCGGCGGCCACGGTGAACTCGAACAACGCCGCCGGCTACCAGTTGGGCAGCGGTGAGCCCGTCATGGCCATCGGCGGGTTCAACGGAACCGACCCCGCGCCGACACTGGCCCAGTTTGAGAAGGACGTCTCGGAGGGCAAGATCCATTACTTCATCGCCAGCGGCGGCGGGGGATTCGGTGGTGGTGGTTCCGGCGACGCCACACAGATCACTTCGTGGGTGGAAGCGCACTTCACGTCCCAGACGCTGGGCGGCGTGACCGTCTACGACCTCACGACCGGTACCTCTTCCTGACGGGGGAGACCGATCGCGTTCAGCCGAGAAGCTCGACGTAGCGAGCCAGGGTCGCCCCGTCGAAGGCGATGAATCGGACGAGGGTCGCGTCGGTGTCCGCCGCGCGGGCCGTGGTCACGGCCACCTCGGCGGCCAGTCCCAACGGATAGCCGTAGACCCCGGTGGAGATGGCGGGGAAGGCGACCGTGCGGGCGCCCACCTCGTCGGCCACACGCAACGCGTTGCGATAGCACGCAGCCAAGGTCTCGGGCTCGCCCGCAGTGCCGTCGCGCCAGACCGGGCCGACGGTGTGGATAATGAAGCGGGCGGGCAGATCGAACCCGTCGGTGACGACGGCGTGACCGGGTGGGCACTCGCCGATGGCGCGGCAGGCCGCGTGCAGCCGTTCGGCTCCGGCGGCACGGTGGATGGCGCCGTCGACGCCACCGCCACCCCTCAGGCCGCGGTTCGCCGCGTTGACGACCGCGTCAACGCGCTCGGCCGTAATGTCGCCCTGCGCAGCCTGCAGCAGCGGCGCCACGGCGCGGGCTACCCGGCGGTGGTGGAGCCCGACGAGGCGGGCACGAGCTTCAGCAGCGAGAAGGCGTTCGTCGGTGCCGTCTGGCTCTTGTTCTCTCCCCAGTGCGAGAAGGTCACGACCCCGTGGATCGCCGACGACCCTCCGCCGCTGCCCGCGTTGGTCACTTCCTGAATCGGGAGCGGCGTGCCGCTCGCGGGTATGTACAGCACGACGGGCACCTTGCCTCCGCTGCTGTTAGCGACCGCGCCGTTGATGGCGGTCGCCTTCTGGCCGGCGACGGTGGCGGACTTGCCGAGGGTGTAGGGCCCACCGATTTCGAGCTCCTTGGACACCTGGGAGGAGAGCAGTCCGCCGACGAGCTCCCCGAGCCCTTGGTTCGAGGTCGGGAAGGACAGCCACTTGTTGGCGTACTTGGTCGACTCGGCCTTCGTCAGGCCGATCACGTTGGCGAGCGCGGCCTCGTTGCCCTTCACGTACCCGGTCGCTCCGACCACAAGGGCCGACAGGCGCTCGGTGGCCTTGCTGCTCTTCACCACCAGGGTCTGCGCGCCCGCGGTCTTGCCGGCGTCACCGGAGACGTCGAGCTCGGCGCCGTTCTGCTTGGCGATCGAGGAGAAGTGCACACCCTTGACGCCGACGGCCTTCAACGCCGCGTTGTACTTCGCCGTCGCCGCGGCGCTGCCAGCGGCGGTTGTCGTCGTTGTTGTGCTGGCGGCACCGGCCGGGGCGGCGAGGGCCAGCGTGGCCGCGACGGCGAGCCCGGTGGCGACCGCGGCGGTGCGGGCGGTGCTGTGGCGTGCTGCGTGCAGGGGGTGCATGAGCTTCACTCTCCTCGAGGCCCGGCACGGTGACGCAAGAAGCGCCCACTTGGCCCGGGGTGGCGAACGACGCCATCCTCCCACGTCCCCGGCCTGGGCCGTCGTCGTCGGGGTGCTTTCTTAGACGGCACTTATCGAGCCGACCGAGATGGTGGCGGTAGGAGCTTTGGGCCGCACCTGCTCGCCCCACTTCGAGTAGATGATGTGCTCCGCGTCCGTGTGCCCTCCCTTGGAATTGACTGAGTCCTCCTCCACGGGAACGTGGGTTCCCCTGGCGCGGACGTAGAGAACGACGTGCTGGGACTTCTTGCCGAACGTCTGTGTCCCGTCGATGGCGTCGACCGACTCGCCGTCGAGTGTGCGCGTCTTGCCCAGGGACAGCGGGGCCTTGAGCGTCAGCTCCTTCGCAATGTCGGTGGAACGCACACCTTCCACCACCGGCGCGAAGGCCGTGTTGTCGGTCGAAAACGCGATCCACTGGCCGGCGGCCCCGGCAGCTTGGGATGAGCTGAGTCCGGCCAGGCTCTCGAGGCCGTCGCTGTTGCCCTTGATGTAGGAGATGCCACCGATCACGAGGATGGAGATGGTGCCCTGTCCCATGGTCACGGTCTGGCTGGCCGAGGCCGGTCCCGCGTCGCCGCTCTCGACCAGCGTCTGGGTGGACTCGGTCGACGACGAGTTGTAGTGGACCGACCAGGCGTGGGTGGTGGCCAGCGCGTCCTTGTAGAGGGTCGAGGCGCTGGTGTCGGCGGCGATGGTGGCGCCGGCCTGCGCGGCCTGGACCGTCACGCCGACAGCGAGGCCGGCGGCCGAGGCTCCGGCCAACAAGAAGCCGGCCACGAACCTTCTTGCGTCCACCACCAGCCGTCCTCCTCTTCCTCTCCCGCCCGGGGAGCCGTCAGCTTGGCATGGACGCGAGGTGTCTTCCGGTCGCCGACCGCGCCGGAAAATGACGCCCGGGCTGCGAGGGGACGACCGTTCTCCGGTCGACCGGACCCGTCGGGAGAGGGATCCACATCCTACGAACACATGTTCGTTATGCTGCCAAGAAGGCAGCGCCGGCGGGGTCGTCACACCCCCACCGTAGGGTCATCACAACCGTGCTGAGCAGGGTCGGCACGGGTCGCAGACACGGTCCGACCGCAGTCCGAACAATCCGAACAGACAGTCGCAGCAACACTCACAGAGGAGAGAGGGATGGCCGAAGCAGAACGGGAAAAGGCACTGGACGCCGCACTGGGCCAGATCGAGAAGCAGTTCGGCAAGGGCTCGGTCATGCGCATGGGCGACAACCTCTCCATGAACATCGAGTCCATTCCGACCGGTGCGCTCTCGTTGGACCTGGCGCTGGGCATCGGCGGCCTGCCCCGGGGACGCATCGTGGAGATCTTCGGCCCCGAGTCGTCGGGGAAGTCGACACTGGCCATGCACGCGGTGGCCGAGGCACAGCGCAACGGCGGCATCTGCGCCTACGTCGACGCCGAGCACGCCATGGACCCCGTCTACGCACGGGCCATCGGTGTCAACGTCGACGACCTCCTGATCTCGCAGCCGGATACCGGTGAGCAGGCGCTCGAGATCTCCGACATGCTGATCCGCTCGGGTGCGCTCGACGTGCTGGTGATCGACTCGGTGGCGGCACTGACACCGCGGGCCGAGATCGAAGGCGACATGGGGGACACCCACGTCGGCCTGCAGGCGCGGCTCATGTCCCAGGCGCTGCGCAAGCTGACCGGCACGCTCTCGAAGTCCAGCACCATCGCCATCTTCATCAACCAGCTGCGAGAGAAGATCGGCGTCATGTACGGGAGCCCCGAGGTGACCCCCGGTGGCCGCGCCCTGAAGTTCTACTCCTCCATCCGCTTGGACATCCGCCGCATTGAGGCGATCAAGGACGGGGCCGAGGTGGTCGGCAACCGGACGAGGGTCAAGGTCGTCAAGAACAAGTGCTCGGCTCCCTTCAAGCAGGCCGAGTTCGACATCATGTACGGCAAGGGCATCTCCCGCGAGGGATCACTCCTCGACGTCGCGGTGGACCTCGGGTTCGTGAAGAAGGCGGGCGCCTGGTTCACCTACGAGGGTGAGCAGCTCGGCCAGGGCCGGGAGAACGTGAAGACGTTCCTCATCGAGAACCCTCAGCTGATGGCCGAGATCGACGACCGGGTGCGCGAGTGCCTGGCGCCCAAGGAAGAGGACCTCCTGCCGGAGGATGCCCTCGACCCCGACGACGTCCCGATCTCTATCGATTCCTAGACGTACCCCGCCTCTCACGGCGTCGAACGCTCCGGGCCCGCCTTCGCCTCCCTAGGGCCAGCGCCCGGAGCGCTTCGCGTCCGGACCACAATGGTGCGATGCCGCCCCGCGCCTGGAAGCAACGGACCTACCGGATCCTCGACCGCTTCGTCCCCACCGTTCCGTTCCGCTACCTGCCGCCCAAGCAGTCGGTCCGGCTGGCGTACAACGTCGTCCTCGACCGTGAGCCCGACGCCGGGGGCGAGGCCGAGTACGTCCAGAAGCTCACCGACGGCGAGCTCTCCCGTCACGGCGTCGCCGAGGCACTGGTCCGCTCCGAGGAATTCCGACGTCGCGTGCCCATCGGCAACGTCCTACTTTCCATGCACGTCAGCCGCAGCGAGTTCGTGGCGGGGCTGCCACCGGCGGCGCGCATCCTCGACCTGGGCGGAACCCACCAGGGGCTGCCCGACGGGGCGTTGGTGCACCTGGGTTATCCCTACCCGTTTGAGCGCCTGGTCGTCGTCGATCTCCCGGTCGGCGAACGTGACGCCATCTACCAGGGAGGCTCGACGGGCGAGCCGGTGCAGTCCGAACTCGGACCGGTGGAGTTCGCCTTCCACTCCATGGTCGACCTCTCGCGCTACGAGGAGGGTTCGTTCGACCTGGTCTACAGCGGCCAGTCCATTGAGCATGTCAGCGAGGCGGAGGGGGACACCGTGGCGCGCGAAGCGTTCCGGGTGCTGGCACCGGGCGGCTGGTTCTGTCTCGACACCCCGAACGGGCCGGCGTGGCGTCTGCGCTCGGACGAGCTCATGAACCACGACCACCAGATTGAGTACGCGGCCGGCGAGCTGGTGGCCAAGTTGGAGCGGGCCGGCTTCGAGGTGACCGAATGCAAGGGCCTCAACCTGATGCGGCGTGGGACGGCCGCAGGAGTGTTCGACGAGGCCGAAGCCAGCGCGTTCCCGGGTGTCTTCGCAGCTGCCGAGGAGTGCCTCCTGCTGGCGGTGGTGGCCCGGAAGCCGTTGGCGTGACGGGACGCCCTACGGCGTCGTCGTCGCCATGATGTTGTTCGGCACGAGCTCCACCCACGTCTGACCGGGTTGCATGGGGATCGGCACACCGAAGGCGTTGACGAACTGTGTGGGCGAGCCGAGAGTGGTGCGGTGCCACGTGCCCGGAATGGCGTAGCCGTTGCGATAGATGACGGCCGCGCCGCTGGCGTTGGGGTAGAGGTCGGCCTGGACCTCCATCCCTCCCTCGTTGTTCTCGAGCCAGGGCCCGTAGCTGATCTGCACGTACTGCACGATGACGTTGGAGGCCTGGTTCTGCATGTTGTTGGCCAACACGTCCGGCGTCGTGCCGTTGTAGTAGCGCAGGAAGGTGTCGCTCGGCTTGTTCCACTTCCAGGTCACGTTCGCGGTGCCGGAGAAGTCGATGTTCACGCTGGAGACCGCGGTGCCGCCGGGCGGCGTGTCCGGCGAGTAGGTGAACAGCGGCTGGGGCGGCGTGGTCATGGTGGGGTGTGTGCCGTAGACGATGGCGCTCGATGTGTAGTCCGAGTCCGGCGCCACGTGGCCCGCCGGGTGGATCATGAGGGACTGGCTGTTGCCGATGTCGACGTTGACGACGGGTGAGGCGTTGATGTTGGCGAGGACTGGGTTGATGCCGCCGACGTGGGCCAGCAGGGGCGTGCCCAGCTGCCCGAGGATGCCGATGTCGATGTTGCGGGCCGAGCGGACGGGCCCGATCAGGGCCGCGTCCTGGCACTGGAACACGGCGGCGAAGCGGGTGATGCCGCCCTCGACGGGCTCCTCGAAGATGATGTCTGCCTTGTCGAGACCCGACTGGGGCCGGCCGGCCGGGTAGTTGTCGATCTTCACCGCCATGGCGGGCCGTGGCGGAACGACCCCACCGGGTGCCGGTTGCCCGGTCAGCGGGCACGCCGGAGGCGGAGCCGTCGACGTGGTCGTGGTCGGCTTGGGCTTCTTTGCGGCCGCCTCATGGGTTGGTGAGGACGAGCAGGCGCTCAGGAGCAGCCCGGTGAGACCTGCCGTCGCCAGCACGCCCCAGGCGAGCGGGTGTCGCACCCTGGCACGTTCGGTGTCGGTTTTGGCCATCGCTGGGCGTCGATCGTACGGGGGCCGGGACCACAAGTGGTGTCATGCGGCTGGGCGGCGGGTCAGGAGGCCGGCCGCTAGGCCCGGGACGGACGGGTCAGGCCGAGGGGGTGCCCGCGGCGGTTCCCGCCGAGGCGGCCGCACCGGTGTAGACGTCCGCCCAGTTCCCGCTCGAACTGCCGTAGGAGGTGGCGGGCCCCAGGCCGAACTGTCCGTAGACGTTCTCCATGGCGCGGCGGACGACGTCGGTCACCCCGGGAATGGCGGGGAGGATCACGTTGGGCGGGATCGATCCGGTGTTCCCGAGCAAGGACACGAAACTGGCCGAGCCGCTGGCCAGCACGCCTCCGCCGTTGCCTGGCGCGGTGTAGTAGGTGATGTCGGACCAGTTGGATTGCCCGGGCACGGGCGAGTGGGCGAGGACGTCCGCGTTGTGCGGTCCGGGAAGCGACGGGACGTAGCGGTCGTACTCCCCGAGAATCGTGTTGGGGAAGGTGTGGCCGTCGGTGAGGTTGCACCCGTTGTAGAACCATGACGACGCGTCGGTCACCACCATGTCGGCTTTGGCTCCCACCGATTGGTACATGGAGCCGATGAGTGTCGACTCCGGGTTGTTGAGCGGCGCCTGGTTCCAATTGACCGTGGTGAGCTCCGGCTGCTGGTGGGCCACAGGGTCCTCGGTGACGTCCTTGTAACAGACCTGCAGGCGGTTGGGGCCGACTGAAGTCGACTCCAGGCGGATCTGGCGGTAGCAGGCGTTGGCCCCGAGGAAGGCCAGGTTCACGCCGCCGGCGTTGGCCGCGGACGCCCCCTCACGCATGGGCGTGGACCAGTACTCGTCGTGGCCGAGGCTGAAGAGACAGCGGTGGTTCATGAGGAGCTGCGGCCGGGTGTGGAGGTCGACGTCGGTCCAGTAGGTCATGTCCAGGCCGAGGCTCTCGAGATGAAAGAGCAAGGGCAGCTCGTTGCCGACGAAGTCGGCCGCCCCGGACGCCCACGTCTGCGGGTACGGGCGGTCGAATGACACGGCCCGGGCGCGACCGGCAAAGCTGCTCCGCCCCAAGCTGTCGGGCCCGTAGTAGAGGCTGTAACTGCCCCACAGGTTGTAGGCCTGCCACGTCGTGACGCTGTTCTGCAGCACGTACGAGGCCATGGAGGCGTCGTCGCGAATGGTGAGCGGAACGAACTGCTCCTCGCCGCCATCGCCGACGAGCTTCAGGAGGTAGCAGCCGGGCAGCCAGTCCTTTGTGATGTTGAGCATGAGGGTGGGCGACCACGGACAGGTCACCGTGCCGATGCCGGGCGCAACGACCGGCGCGGCCTGGACCGCGGCCGGGACGAAGTCGGTCTGGACGATGAGCCGGCCACCCAGGCCCTGGTAGTAGCCCATCCGATAGGCCTGGACCTGGACGGCGCGTGCGGTGGTGCTGACGAACACGGCGACGTCGTTGCCCGGCACTGCACTCACCTGGCTGGCGAAGCCCTCGAGAGCGTGCTCGGGCTGGTTGTGGTTGCAGATCCAATTCAGCGTGCCCGGCTTGGCGTTCTCGGCGATCAGCCAGGGAGCCGTGGGCACGGTCACACCGCTGGCGAGCGTCTTGTCCACGACGGCGGGGTGCCCGGTGGTGCCGCGCTTGGCCTTCGCCGGGACCCGCTGCTTGTGGTCCTTGGCGGGCAGGCGAGTGGCGCCCACGAACCCGGCCGCCCCGAGCGCCGAGAGCTGCAGGAATTGGCGGCGGTCAAGCGGACGCTGCGAAGGCGGCGCCACGGGGTCGGGGCCACCGTCCGGTGGGAGGGGCGGCACAGGGGCAAGTTTAGCCAAGCCCCCCGTTGTAGATTGGCGGGGACCGGTGAGGACCCGTGAGGACCGGTGAGGACCGGTGATGAGGGGGTGGCCGGCACCACCTACCATTCGTGCGTGAGTTGGGCCCGTTCCCTCCCGGCACCGCTGCGGCGCCCCCTGTCCCGCTTGGTGCACGCGGCGTGGGAGGGCGCGGCTGACCTCGGAGCGATCGGTCCGGGCGACCCCCGCGGGCAACGCTTCGGCCGCATGGGCGCCGGTGCCTGCCTCCTCTTCCCGCAGGGCGCCCTCTACAACGAGCACCTCATCCACATTGGGGCCGAGACGATCGTGGGGCCGTATGCCTCCATTTCGGCCGGCATGGCGCCGGGTCAGGTGATGCCAACCGATCCCGTCGTGTCGATCGGCAGCCGCACCGTGATTGGCCGGGGCTCGCACATTGTGGGGCACTGGGAGATCGTGATCGGCGACGACATTCAGACCGGGCCCTACGTCTACATCACTGACCAGAACCACTCCTACGAGGACCCGGTCGAGCCCATCGGGCGCCAGTGGCCGACCGAGGCGCCGGTGCGCATCGGGTCGGGGAGCTGGCTGGGCGCCAACGCGGTGATTCTGCCGGGGGCGCAGATCGGCGAACACGTCGTCGTCGCGGCGGGCGCCGTGGTGCGGGGCGAGATCCCCGACCGCTGCGTGGTCGCCGGTGTGCCGGCACGCATCGTCAAGCGCTGGGTCGAGGGCACCGGCTGGGTCACCGAGAAGAACGCCCTGCAGCCGTGACCGACGCGCCCGCACCGTTCCTGGTGACGGTGAGCGGGCAGGACGGCCCGGGGATTTCGGCTCGTCTGTTCGGCGCGCTGGCCGAGCGCGGCGTGGAGGTGGACGACGTGGAGCAGGTGCGCGTGCACGGCCGCCTGCTGCTCTGCGTGGAGGCCGACATGGTGGGCGCGCAGCTCGAGCCGGTGCGCGCCTTGCTCAGGGACCGCTTCGCCGGCGCGGGGGTAGAGGTGCGGGTCGACCCCCTGGTGGAGAAGGCGACGGAGGACGTCGCCGACGGGCATCTGCAGCTGGTCACCCTGCTGGCGCCGGAGGTCGACGCGGCGACGCTCGAGACGGTGACCGGGGCGGTGGCGCGGTGCGGCGGGAACATTGAGCGCATCGTGCGCCTGGCGTCGTACCCGGTGCACAGCTACGAGCTGTCGGTGGCGGGCGCCGACGTCGACAGCCTGCGCCGGGAGCTGGCCGAGGCGGCCGCCCGTTGCGAGGTCGATCTGGCCGTGCAGGCGGCCGGGCTGCACCGCCGCGCCAAGCACCTGATCGTGCTCGACGCCGACTCCACCTTGTTGCAGGGGGAGATGATCGATCTGCTGGCTGAGCGGTGCGGCTGCGGCCCCGAGGTCGCCGCGGTCACCGCGGCCGCTATGGCGGGCGAGCTCGACTTCGCCGAGGCGCTGCGCCAACGGGTGCGACTCCTGGCCGGGTTGGATGAGGCCGATCTGGACGCCGTGCGCAACGCCATCGTCCTGACGGCGGGCGCCCGCACGCTGGTGCGCACGCTCAAGCGGCTCGGCTACGAGCTGGCGGTGGTGAGCGGGGGCTTCACGCAGCTCATCGGTCCCCTGGTCGACGAGCTCGGCATCGACCACGTCGCGGCCAACGTGCTGGCGGTGGAGGACGGCGTCGTCACGGGCGACCTCGACGGACCGATCGTCGACCGGGCCGGGAAGGCCACGGCGCTGGCGACGTTCGCCGAGGCGGCGGGCGTGCCGCTGGCGCGCACTATCGCGGTCGGTGACGGCGCCAATGACATCGACATGCTGGCGGTAGCGGGCCTCGGCATCGCTTTCAACGCCAAGCCGGTCGTGCGCGAGGCGGCGGATGCGGCGCTGAGCGTGCCCTACCTCGACGCCATCCTCTTCCTGCTCGGCATTTCGCGCCGTGAGGTGGAGCTGGCGGACCGGCTCGAGGAAGAGGGGACGGCATGACGGTCCAGGCCCAGGGCGAGCTGGGACGCGCGGCCGACAACCGCGGCGAGCGACCGCTACTGCGGGGCTGGCTGCATGCGGGTGCCTTCTTCGCCTGGCTGATCGGCGGGCCATTCCTGATCGCCGCCGGACCGGATGCTGCGGCCACGGCCGAGCTGGCGATCTATGTCGCCGGCATGCTGGTCATGTTCGGCACCAGCGCGGCGTTCCACCGGCTGCGCTGGTCGGCGCCCGCCTGGCGGCGCATGCGGCGGGCCGATCACAGCGCGATCTTCGTGGGCATTGCGGGGACGTGCACCGCGGTCGTCGGCCTGTCGTTGCGGGGATGGGCCGAAATCCTTCTTCTCTCGCTCGTCTGGGCCGGCGCGTGTGCAGGCATCGCATTGCGCCAGCTCTTCCTCGATGCGCCGCAATGGGTGGTCGCCCTTCCCTACGTGGTGGTGGGCTGGTGCCCCATCATTGCGGCGCCGCAGCTGGTGCGCAGCCTGGGCTGGGCGGGGTTCATCCTCATGCTCGTGGCGGGTTTGTTCTACACGGTGGGGGCGCTCGTCTACGCCCGCAAGCGACCGGACCCGTGGCCGCGGGTCTTCGGCTTCCACGAGGTGTTCCACGCCTGCACGCTGGTGGGCGCGGGCCTGTTCGCCTACCTCGTGGCGTTCATTGCGTTGCCGCGTTACTGAGCATCGGCTCACGTCGACCCCGCCGAGCTGCTGACTCAAAACACAGTTTGATTGAGTTCGTACTCATGTTCGGATGAGCTCAGCAACGCGAACGGTTGGCGACGGCGACGGAGCGCTCGTTGGCCAACGTGCATGCCTGTCGGCAGTAGGGCACAACTACGACTCTTGCCAGTCCGCGATGTTCCGGCGTCGAACGCCCTCCACTACCTCTGGCCGCATGCCCGTACTGAAGAAGGTCCCCTGATTCCCCTGTGGGTTAACTTGCCCCCGTGAGCGCCCGGAGGGTTCTGCTGCTTCCCATGGTGGCTGCCGGTTTGTTGCTGGCAATCGTGACGCCCGCCGGGTCGAGTGCAGTTCGAAGGGGCGATCCGGGAGGTCGAATTCTGAGTCAGCTCGAAATGATCCATAGAGCCATCCCTGCCGACGCAGCTGAAATTCAAACTCAGTCGCAAGAGCCGGTCTGGATCTCCTCCTGCTCAGACGAGAACTTGAAGAAGGGATGGACTTCGATCAATTACGGCATCTCTTTCGCATCGCAGCAGACACGTTCCAAGGTCCTGGCCGAGGTCACCAACAAGATGAGAGACCTTGGATGGGGCAAGAGGTTCAGCGTTGCGGGGGATCGTGGGCCTGGAAGCGTCGGCTACCCACGGGCAATAGTGCTCTAGCTTCGCTTACTTACTTCGTTGGAACGCGAGGTGACCCTCCCTGGGACATCGGAGCGACGGCCGTTCCCCCTCGTCCTGTTGGCAGATGTGCGGGCGGGTAGGTGATGTGCGAACCGTCAGGAGATGACGCCGGCCTCCCGCAGGTCCGCCAGTTCCGCGGCGCCGAGGCCCAGCTCGCCGGCGAGGACGTCGTCGGTGTGCTCGCCGAGCCAGGGCACGCGCGTCTCGGGTCCTTCGGCAATGTCGGCGAACTTCACCGGGAGCCCCGGGATCAGCACGGGTTGGGCGACACCGTCGGTGCGGGGATGCTCGACGAGCATGTTGCGTCCCGCCAGGTGCGCGTCAGACACGACCTCCTCGTCATTGGCGACGGGCCCCGCCACCAGGCCGGCGGCGTTCAAAGCGTTGCAGGCCTCGCGCTTGGTGCGGGTGCTGGCCCATGACTCCAGGGCGGGCCGGATGTCGGATTCGAGGTGGTCGAGCCAGCCCTGCGGCGTGGCGAAGCGCGCGTCGTCGGCCCACTCGGGCCGGCCGATGGCGCGGGCCAAGGCGGGCCACTGGTGTGCGCGCAGCACCTGCAGCATGAACCAGCCATCGGCGGCCCGGAAGCCGTGGAGGATCCCCGGCCACGGGGTGCCCATGGGCATGCCCATGGACCAGAAGTTCGGCACGACGTCGAGCACGGCCACCAGCGCGTCGAGCATGGCCACGTCGACGCGCTGACCCTTTCCCGTGCGGTCGCGCTGACGAAGCGCGGCCTGCGTGCCGATGACGGCGAACAGCCCACTGACGATGTCGCCCAGCCCACCCATGGGCGAGCCGATCGGCGGCTGTCCCTCGGGCCGCTTGAATTCGTAGGCGCCGCTCATCGCCTCGACGATGGAAGCCAGTGCGGGCCAGTCCGCGTAGGGGGATTCCGGCGTCCCGGCCGGCACGGCATGCCCGAAGCCCGAGATCGACAGGTAGATAACGGATGGGTGTACCGCGGCCACGTCCTCGTAGCCCAGGCCGAGTCGCTCAATGGCGCCGGCACGGAAGTTCTCGGCCACCACGTCGAAGCGGGGGGCCAGCTGCAGGACGAGGTCGCGTCCGGCCGGCTGCTTGAGATCGACGACCATCGAGCGTTTCGAGAGGTTGTTGCGCAGGAACGTGGCGCCGACAGCGCGTCCTGCGGGGTCCGTCATGGCCGGTGACGCGCCTCGGCCCAGGTCGCCCGAGCCGGGTGCCTCGATCTTCACGACTTCGGCCCCGAGGCGTCCCAGCAATTGGGTGGCGTAGGGGAGGGCCTGCATCTGCTCGAGGGCGAGGATGCGGATGCCGGCCAGTGGCTTGCCCCAGTGCGCCGCCTCCGGATTGACGACGTCGCCCAGCCTCACGGGCCTTCCAGGCCGAGCATCGCAATGGCGTTGCCCCGCATGATCAGGTACACCTCCTCGTCGGAGAGGTTCTTGACCAGCTGCTCGGCCACAGCGCGGGTGTCGGGCCAAGTGGAGTCCGTGTGCGGGTAGTCGGTCTCGAAGGTCACGCGGTCGGCCCCGATGACGCCGAGCGAGTCGAGCCCGTGCTGGTCGCGGAAGAAGCAGCCGTAGACCTGGCGATGGAAGTAGGTGGAGGGCGGCTCGGGCACGATGTCCTTCACGCCGCCCCAGGCGCGGTGCTCGCGCCACACGTCGTCCACCCGTTCCAAAATGTAGGGCAGCCAACCGATCTGGCCCTCCGAGTAGGCGAGGACGAGCTTGGGGAAGCGGATCAGCACCCCGGAGAAGAGGAAGTCGCACAGCGACGACATCGCGTTCCCGAAGCTGAGCGCCGCGGCCACCGCGACCGGCGCGTCGGCCGACGTCGCCGGCATCTTCGACGACGAGCCGATGTGCATGCTCACCACCGTGCCCGTCTCCTCGCAGGCAGAGAAGAAGGGATCCCAGTAGCCGCTGTGGATGCTGGGCAGGCCGAGGTGGGGCGGGATCTCGCTGAAGCACACGGCGCGCACGCCGCGGGCCGCGTTGCGCCGCACCTCGGTCGCCGCCTTCTGCGCGTCCCACAAGGGGATGATGCAGAGCGGCAAAAGGCGGCCCCCGCTGTCGCCGCACCACTCCTCGACCATGAAGTCGTTGTAGGCGGCGACGCAGGCCTCGGCGAGCTCCCTGTCCTTGGCTTCGAGGAAAGTCTGGCCGCAGAAGCGCGGAAAGGTCGGAAAGCACAGGCTGGCCTCGACCCAATTCGCCTCGTTGTCGGCAATGCGGGCCTTGGGGTCGTAGCAGCCGGGGCGCATTTCGTCGTAGGTGATGGGAGACATCGTCATGTCGTCGCGGTCGAAGCCGACCGCGGCCACGTGACGCTTGTTGATGTAGACGAGGTCCTCGTAGACCCAGCAGTCGGCCTGCGGGCCGTCGGGGTCGAACGTCTGGCGGTAGGTCCCGCCGCCGATGTGCTCCATGTCGCCGATGCCCCGGCGTTCCGCTTTGGGGCCGCGGTCGCGGAAGCGCGCCGGTAGCCACGTGTCCCAGAGGTGCGGCGGCTCGACGATGTGGTCGTCGACGCTGATGATCTTGGGGAGCGGGGTGGTGCTCCCGAGCCGCGGGGTGGTGTCCTCAATCAGATCGGTCATGGCTGCTCCAGTGTGCCCGCGAACCCGACGAGCGGGGCCAGCGATTCCAGCTCCGTCCGCACGGACAGCTCGTCACCGGCCCGGACCCGTAGCACCACCTCGGAGATGCCCATCCCGGCGTAGTGCTCGAGCTTGCCCTGATCGGCAATGGTGCCGAACGGGACGACCGACAGCTCGCCCGGGTCGCGCCCGGCTTCGGCGGCCAGAGCGTGCAGACGCGGGATGGCGGCGGCCAGGCCGCTGCCGCCGATCGGGATCCAGCCGTCGGCGCTCTCCACCACGGCCCTGAGCACCGCGTCGTTGGCGCCACCACCGACCAGCGTGCGCACCCGTGGCTGCTGGGCCGGCTTGGGCCACGACCACGTCGGCCCGAAGTCCACGAACTCACCGTGATACTCCGCCTGGTCGGCTGACCAGATGGTCTCCATGGCCGCCAGGTGCTCGCGCACGACGTCGTGCCGACGGGCCCAGTCGACGCCGTGGTCCTCGGCCTCGGTCCGGTTCCAGCCGTAGCCGACCCCGAGGGTCACCCGGCCGCCCGAGAGGTGATCGAGCGTGGCCACCTGCTTGGCCAAGAGGATCGGCTCGTGCTGGGCAGCGAGCAGAATGCCGGTCCCGAGACCGATGCGCGACGTGACGGCGGCGGCGGTCGACAACGCGACCAGCGGGTCGAGGCAGCGCTTGTAGTCGTCGAGCCGTACGCCGCCAACCAGAGCAGGAGGCGTGTCCTCTTGGACCGGGAGGTGCGTGTGCTCGGGCAGGTAGAGAGAGTCGAAGCCGAGCTCCTCGACCGCCGCGGCCAGGACGGCGGGCGCCAGGTCCTGGTCCGTCAGCGCGGCGGTGATGCCGAGTCGCACGTCAGGACCCTGCGGCGGGGCGGGCG
>DATCEZ010000033.1:0-3168 GCA_036509775.1 Acidimicrobiales bacterium | reverse complement strand
TCCCATCTCGTCGGCCAGGGTGGGCTGGTAGCCCACGGCCGACGGCATGCGGCCGAGCAGGGTGGAGACCTCGGAGCCGGCCTGGACGAAGCGGAAGATGTTGTCGACGAAGAGCAGCACGTCCTGGTTCTGCACGTCCCGGAAGTACTCGGCCATGGTGAGCGCAGCCAGGGCGACGCGCAGGCGAACGCCCGGAGGCTCGTCCATCTGGCCGTAGACGAGCGCCGCCTTGTCGATGACGCCGGACTCCTGCATCTCGAGCCACATGTCGGTGCCCTCACGGGTGCGCTCGCCCACCCCGGCGAACACGGACACGCCACCGTGCTCCTGGGCCACGCGGTGGATCATCTCCTGAATGATGACGGTCTTGCCTACGCCGGCACCGCCGAAGAGGCCGATTTTCCCACCCTGCACGTAGGGCTCCAGGAGGTCGATCACCTTGATGCCCGTCTCGAACATCAGGGCGCGGGGCTCCAGCTGGTCGAACGCCGGGGCGGAACGGTGGATCTCCCAGCGCTCGTCGATGCCGTCGATGTGGTCGGTGTCGAGCGGCTGGCCCAGCACGTTGAAGACGTGGCCGAGCACGGCGTTGCCGACCGGCACCGAAATGCCGCGGCCGAGGTTGCGCACCGCGGCCCCGCGCACGAGCCCGTCGGTCTGCTGCATGCAGATGCAGCGGACCCGACCGTCACCGATTTGCTGGGCCACCTCCGCCGCCACGGTGTGCGTGGACCCGTCGAGTTCGATGTCGAACTCGACCTCGTAGTTGATCTCGGGCAGTGCGTGCGGGGGGAACTCGACGTCGATCACCGGTCCGGCGATGGCGACGACGCGTCCGTCTTCGAGCGCGCGCCCCCTCGTGCCGTCTGCTCTCTCTGCGGTGGTAGTCATGCGGTCAAGCTCCCTTCGACTGGCGGAGCGCCTCGGCCCCGCCGACGATCTCCATGATCTCGGTGGTGATGGCGTCCTGACGGGCGCGGTTCATGACGCGGGTCAGGGTGCGGACGAGCTCGTCCGCGTTCTCGGTGGCGGCGGCCATGGCGCGCTGCTGGGCGGTGAAGAACGCGGCCGCACCCTCGAGCAGCGCGGCGAAGATCTCCGCTTCTAGCGCTCGGGGGGCCAACTTCTCCAGGAGCTTCGCGGGCTCCGGCTCGAACTCGGTGTAGCCCTCGAGGTTCCCGTCCTCCTCGTAGACCACCCCGGCCTCCTCGGGCAGGGGCAGCGGCAGCATCTGCATGCGCTCGACGCGCTGGGTACCGGCGGAAATGAACCGGGTCGACACCATCTGCACCAGGTCGATGTCGCCGGCGACGAACGGTGCGGCCACAATGGCCGCGATCTCCCGGGCGTCCCCGAACTCGGGCCGGTCGGCGACCCCGGGGAACGACCGTGCCACGTCAATGCCCCGGTAGCGCAGATAGGACGGCGCCTTCTTGCCGACGGTCCACACGGTCACTTCGGTGCCGGCGGCCCGGTACTCGGCCGCGGCGCGCTCGGTCAGGCGCAGGACGCCCGAGTTGTAGGAGCCGGCCAGGCCCCGGTCCCCCGCGATGGCCAGGATCCCGACGTGCTGCGGCGACTCGGGCGTGCCCAGCAGCTTCTTCGCCGCCGTCGGGTCGGCCGCCGCCGTCAGCCGCAACACGCGCTCCATGCCCTCGCGGAAGGGGCGGTTGGCCGCGATCCTGTTCTGGGCGCGCACGATCCGCGACGCGGCGATGAGCTCCATCGCCTTCGTGATCTTCCTCGTGGACTGCACGCTGCGAATACGGCGCCGCAGAATGCGCTCTTGGCCTCCGGCCATGCGTCAGTCGACCTTCCCGGTGTCGAATCCCTGCAGGAAGGTGGTGAGGCCCTGGTCGAGCTCGTCGCCGCCGGGCAGGGCGCCCGTGGTGCGGATCGTCTCGAGCACGGCCGGGTGGTTCGCCTTGAAGTACTCAATGACCTCCGTGGCGAAGCGGCGCACCTCGCTGACCGGCACGGTGTCGGTCCAGCCCTTGGTACCGGCGTAAATGACGACGACCTGCTCCTCGACCGGCGCCGGCTCGTTCTGGTGCTGCTTGAGCAGCTCCGTCAGGCGGTAGCCGCGGTCGAGCTGGGATTGCGACACGCGGTCGAGCTCGGAGCCGAAGGTGGCGAAGGACTCGAGCTCGCGGAACTGCGCCAGGTCGAGCTTGAGCGTCCCCGAGACCTGCTTCATCGCCTTGATCTGGGCCGCGCTGCCCACCCGGCTGACCGAGTTCCCGACGTTGATGGCCGGCCGGATGCCCGAGTTGAACAGGTCGGTCTCCAAAAAGACCTGGCCGTCGGTGATGGAGATGACGTTGGTCGGGATGTAGGCCGAAATGTCGCCGGCCTTTGTCTCAATGATCGGCAGTGCCGTCAGCGACCCCCCGCCGAGCGCGTCGGAGAGCTTGGCGGCCCGCTCCAGGAGTCGTGAGTGCAGGTAGAAGACGTCGCCCGGGTAGGCCTCGCGCCCCGGTGGGCGCCGGAGCAAGAGGGACACGGACCGGTAGGCCTCCGCCTGCTTGGAGAGGTCGTCGTAGATGATGAGCGCGTGCTCGCCGTTCTCCATCCAATGCTGGCCCATGGCGCAGCCGGCGTAGGGCGCCAGGTACTTGTACGGCGCGGGGTCTCCGGCCGAGGCGACCACCACGACGGTGTACTCGAGCGCCTGGTGGTCCTCCAGGGTGGCCACGGTCTGGGCCACCGAGGAGTTCTTCTGCCCGATGGCGACGTAAATGCACTTCACGCCCTGGCCGGCCTGGTTGAGGATGGTGTCGACGGCCACGGTGGTCTTGCCGGTCTTGCGGTCGCCGATGATCAGCTCGCGCTGCCCGCGGCCGATCGGCGTCATGGCGTCGATGGCCTTAATACCCGTCTGCATCGGCTCGCTCACGGGCTGGCGGCCGACGATGCCGGGGGCCTGCACCTCCATGCGGCGAGTCTCGGTCGTGTTGATCGGGCCCTTGCCGTCGATGGGCTCGCCCAGGGCATTGACCACGCGGCCGAGCAGGGCGTCGCCGACGGGCACCGTCTGAATGCGCCCGGTGGCCTTGACGGTCTGCTCCTCCTCAATGCTGTCGACCTCGCCCAGGACGACGGCACCGATGGTGTCCTCGTCGAGGTTCAGGGCGAGACCCAGGGTCCCGTCCTCGAACTCGAGCAACT
>DATCEZ010000032.1:0-4817 GCA_036509775.1 Acidimicrobiales bacterium | reverse complement strand
GATGCCGGAGGCGCCACCGGTGACGATCGCCACCCGTGACCCGCTGCGCTCGCCGGCGTCAGCCATGACGCGCGCCGTCCCCTGCGCCCAGTTCTCCCGTCCTCACGACTGCCATCTGCCGAGCCTCCTCGTGCCCGGGACAGGCACAACCGAGAAGATATACTAACCGGTCGGTACAATCCGCACAGTGGGCACCGGCGCACACTGTGTCAGCCCGTGGGCCGCACGCGCCCATGGCCGGCTCCTTGCCGCGGAGGCTCATGACATCCCCCGAAGCATCTGACCAGACGACGAGCCCGCCGGCCGCCGATGTCGACGTGCTCGTCGTGGGCGGGGGCATCACCGGTATCTACCAGCTCTACCTGGCGCGGGAAGCGGGCTTCTCGGTGCAGCTGCTCGAGGCAGGCGACGGCGTCGGCGGCACCTGGTACTGGAACCGCTACCCGGGCGCTCGCTTCGACTCGGAGAGCTACACCTACGCCTACCTCTTCTCGAGGGAGCTCTTCGAGGAGTGGGAGTGGCGGGAGCACTTCGCCGAGCAGCCCGAGATCGAGCGCTACCTGAACCACGTGGTGGACCGGTTCGACCTCCGGCGTCACATGCGCTTCGGCGCCCGCGTGACGTCGGCCGTCTACGACGAGCGGGCCGCGCTGTGGACGGTGACCGACGACACCGGCACCGCCGTCCGGGCCCACCACTTCGTGGCCGCTACGGGTGTCCTGTCCATCCCCTACTTCCCCGACGTGCCCGGCCGGGAGGCATTCGAGGGCGAGTCGTACCACACGGGATTGTGGCCGGACGCGCCCGTCGACTTCACCGGCAAGCGGGTCGCCGTCGTCGGCACCGGGTCGAGCGGGGTGCAGATCATCCCCGTCATCGCCGAGACGGCGGCGTCGGTGACGGTGCTGCAACGATCGCCCAACTGGTGCACGCCGCTCAACAACGCGCCCATTACGGCCGACGAGCAGGCGCAGCTCCGCAAGGACTTCGAGTCGATCCGGGCCAGGCTGAACACGTCACCGAGCGGCTTCCTCCACGTCCCGCACGACCGGGCCGCCTTCGACGACTCCGAGGAGGAGCGCGCCGCGTTCTTCGAGGCGATGTGGAAGAGCCGCGGCTTCTCGAAGCTCACCAGCAACTACAGCGACGTGATGTTCGACGGCGAGGCCAACGCAGCGTGGTGTGCCTTCCTGGCCGACAAGATCCGGGGCATCGTCGAGGACCCCGAGACGGCGGACAAGCTGATCCCCAAGGATCACCGGTTCGGCGAGAAGCGCCCGCCGTTCGTCACCGCCTACTTCGAGGCGTACAACCAGGGCAACGTGGAGCTGGTCGATCTGCAGGCGACGCCCATAGTCCGGGTCAGCGACCACGGCATCGAGACCACCGACACGTACCGGGAATTCGACATGATCGTGTGGGCCACCGGCTTCGACTTCGGCACCGGCGCACTGGCGCGCATGGGCATCACGGGGCGGGACGGCCGCGCGCTCATGGACCATTGGGCCGACGGTCCCAAGACGTTTCTCGGCATTCAGACCACCGGGTTCCCCAACTTCTTCTTCCCCGGTGGACCGCACGCCGCCGCCGGCAACAACCCCCGCTACAACGGCGACCAGGTGGAGTTCGTCACCGAGACCCTGGTGCATCTGCGGGCGAGCGGCTGCGACGTCATTGAGGTCGACGAGGCCGCCGAGGAAAAGTGGACCGCCATGGTGGACCGCTGGGCCACCAAGGCACCCGCCTTCGGGGAGAGCAGCTACTACTTCGGGACGAACATCCCCGGCAAGCCTCGCAAGTACCTCCTGAACTCGGCCGGCCGGCCGAAGCTCCTGGCGGACATCGCCAAGGTGAGGGAGACCGACTACGCCGCCTTCACCCTGTCGAGGTGTGCGGAGCACTCCCCACGACACACCACGCCATGATTCGGAGTGACGGTGAGGTCAGGGGCTGACAGACGCCGCCAGTCCGAAGAGCTCGCCGAACCGGTCCACCATCATGTCCCGCCCCTTCGCCTCGGAGATGACCTCGCGCCGGACGACGTCGTCCTGTCCGGGGGAACTGACCCGCTCCCCCGGTCGTTCCGACCGTCACGGCGATGGCGACGCCCATCGACTCGTAGTTGGTGAGGTCGGACTCGCCTTGGGTGAGGGCACTGATGTTCTGAGCCACCGTGGCGGCTTGGCGACCGGCGAAGCCGGCCATCTTGGCGTCGGCAGTCGAGATGTCTCCGAGAGCGAAGACGGTTGACTGACGGCCGAGGTCGACGCCGAGCTTCCGGCCCCTCGTCGACCGGCCCGTTCGGCGCGCGCCTGAGAGCACGCAGGAAACGCGGGCGGGGCCGTTCAGACCGTCGCCACCGGCGTGAGCGGCGAGCCCACGATCCCAGGAAGCCGCAGCGGCGGCGCGGTGAGGAGGAAGCGGCTCCGGTTGTGTTCGCGCAGCCACGCCGCCAACTCGTGCAGGTACCACATCTCGCCGAGCGGGACGCCCAGCTTGAAGAGGCAGAGATTGTGGATGGGCAGGAAGGAGTGCCGGCTGTCGTCGCGGTCCTTGCCCAGCAGGCCCTCGACGGCGTAGTTGTCCGCCACCAGCGCCGAGATCTGCGAGTCGGCGATCCATTCGAGCAGCGACTCGTCGCGGGCATCGAGATACGAGCAGAGCGTGTGGATCTTCACCGGGTCGGGGTTGCGCTCCCAGCACAGGACTTCGGTGGCGAACCCCGTATGGAGGAGCAGCATGTCGCCCGGCTCGACGACGACGTTGTCCGCCGCCATGATCTCCTCCAGGGTCTTGCGGTCGACGCCGCGCCAGTCGTGGCCCAGGTGGTGCGCCAGATCGACCAGGACGCCCCGGCCCTGCACCCCGGCGGCCGCCATGTGCTCCAGACCGAGGTGACGTGCGAAGCAGCGGTGCCCCCCGCCGTCGCCGGCCGCATCGGCCGTCGGCCCCACCAGGTCCTCGCCGGCGCGATAGCCGTTGTAGTACACCGCCTCTTCGACGCCGTCCCCGTCGGCGTCGAACTCGGCACCCACGTGGGCCAGCGAGTCCCACTGCGTCGAATACTGCAGCGACAGCGTCACCACGTCGTCCGTCCAGACGTCGACGTACTTGGGGTCGCCGAACTTCTCCATGGAGCTCATGGCGATGTTGTAGAAGGTGTCGGCGTTGCCGTTCATGTCCTCGGTCGGCGAGATCACCGGCGGGTAGCGGCGCTGGTTCAACGCGGTCCCGCCGGGATAGTCGAGGGGCAGGCTGAGGCAGAAGCTGATGCCCGCCTCGACCTCGCGCACACCCTGGAGCACCTTCTCCGGCGTGAGCAGGTTGATGCGCCCGAGCTCGTCATCGTCGCCCCAGTCACCCCATGTGGAGCCGGGCGGGCGCTGCTTCCACCGCTTGCTCATGCGTTCGTCTCCTCCTGGTCGTCCCCACCGCGACATCGGCTTGGCGGCGTTGTCTGTACCGACCGGTTGGTCTAGAATCGTGGCCAGAGTACCGCGTACGCGCGCGCTCCAACGATCGATCTTGCGTCCCCGCGCAGGAAGGGCACAACCATGACAGAGAAGCAACTTGTCATCTCCGCTGACGGGCACATCCTTGAGCCCACCGACCTCTTCGTCACCCGACTCCCGAAGAAACTGCGCGACCGAGGGGTGTGGGAGGACGACTTCGAGATTGAGCCGCTCGTGGAAGGCGGCGCCACCAAGTTCCGCCGGCTGCACACGCCCGGCTTCGAGGGGTGGACCATCTCGCGCTACCGCCAGACGGGCGGGCGCATGCCCGAGGGCGATCCCGACATCATGATTGAGGATCTGAAGGCCGACGGCGTCGACGTCGGGGTCATGCATCCGAACCTGTCGCTGTTCGGCCTCTACTCCGACGACCATGAGCTCTCCATCGCCCATGCCCGCGTCTACAACGACTACGTCGTCGAGCGGTTCGGGCCCTACTTCTCGCGCCTGGCGCCGACCGCCCCCATTCCGCTGACGGACATCGACGATGCGGTCGTCGAGATCGAGCGCGCCGCCGCGCTCGGGTTCCGGGCCATCCTCCTGCCGGCGACGCCGCCGCTGCCCTACTACTCCCGGGACCTCGACCCCGTCTGGGCCGCCGCCCAGGCCAGTGGCGTCCACGTGTTCTTCCATACCCAGACCGGGGGCATCAAGGTCAACGACCCCACGTCGACCACATTGAAGGTCGTCATGCAGAACGCCGCCGAGGTCAACCAGCCTGTCACCGAGAAGTCCGCGTCGAAGCGCATGGTCACCCAGGCGATCTACAGCACCATCGTGCCCCAGCAACTCATCTGCGAGCTCATCGGCGGTGGCGTGGCCGAGCGCTACCCCGACCTCCACTTCGCCCTCATTGAGTTCAACGCGCACTGGTTGGCCTCGCTGGCCGGCAGCATGGACAAGTGCTGGATCACCGGTATCGGCCAGGACGCCGACTGGTGGCTCGGGGTCTGGAACGACGAGGTGCCGGCGGCCGAGCAGAGCGGGATCGCCCGTCTCTTCCGGCTGAACGAGAAGTGGCCCTACCCGCTCATGCCGAGCGAGTACGTGAAGCGCCAGTTCCACGTGTCGTTCCAGGACGACCCCGTCGCGGTCGCCTGCCGCCACATCACGGGGTTGTCGTCGATCGTGTGGGGCAACGACTACCCGCACGCCGAGGGGACGTTCCGGGGCAGCCGCCAGCTCATGGACCAGCTGTTCGCCGGGGTCCCGGCGGACGAGAAGGCGGCCATGGTCGGCGGGACGCTCGGCGACCTCCTGGGCTTCCATGCGCCGCTGGCGGCGTCGGCCGCGTCGGCCGCGCGC
>DATCEZ010000031.1:0-2557 GCA_036509775.1 Acidimicrobiales bacterium | reverse complement strand
CGAAGGCCCCGCCGTTGGGACCGTGCATGGGCGGCGCGCCCGGGACCATCGCCGGCGGCTCCAGCGAGTAGCCGACGGCCCATCGGGTGGGGACGCCCATGACGGCGTCGCGCCCGCAGACCTGCTCCGTGCGGAAGCGCTCGACCGACTGCCTCGAGACCAGTTCCTCGCCGTCGGCCAGTGCCATGTAGGTACGGGCCAGCGCCCGTGCCGTCGCCGTAGCGCCGAGCGCGCCGATCTCGGCGGCGAGGACGTCCGGCTGGTTCATGAACGCGGCGAAGCGGGGCTCACCCTGCTCGTCGACAAAGAGGCTCCCGTGGGCGCCGGCCAGGACGGCGCGCCCGGACTTCGAGTCGGGGTCGATTGACCGCAACGCGCCCTTTGCCCCCGGCTTGACCGGGAACTCCATGACGGTCGCCACCGACGCCAGTTCGGACGCCGGCGTGCCGATGGAGATGGAGTCGGCCACGCTCAGCGGCCCGGCGACCTGCTCTTTGAAGAACGTCCCCAGGCTCTGGCCGCTGATGCGTCGCACCAGCTCGCCGACCAGCCAGCCGAACGTGATGCCGTGGTAGCCGTGACGCGTCCCCGGCTCCCAGGCCGGCTCGCCGCCCGCGATGGCGGCGGCGATTGCCTCGGAGTCCTTCCACCCACGCCCGTCCCAGCCCAGCAACTCGTCGGCACCGGGCACGGCGATCGCCCCGGACTGGTGGCTGAGTAGCTGGCGAACGGTGGTGGCCCCTTTGCCGGCCTGGGCGAACTCGGGCCAGTAGCGGGCGACCGGCGCATGGAGGTCGAGCTCGCCCCGGTCCTCGAGAATGTGCGCGCACAACGTGGTCATGCCCTTGGTCGACGACATGATGACGGCTCGCGTGTCCTCTTCCCACGCCTCTCCGTCCGTTCCGGCCACACCGGTCCAGACGTCGACCACGCACTCCCCGTCGACGAAGGCGCAGAAGGCGCCGCCGCCCTCACTAAGGTCGGCCGGTCGCTCCCGGTCGCCCAAGGTCAACGTCGCACCCGCCCCGAGCGACTCGGCCACCCGCTCGAACCCGGGGGCGGTGAACCCTTTGACGTCCTCGGCTGTTGTCGCCCCGTTCACAGGGCCCGCAGCTCCCGCTCGACGTCGGGCCACCAGTCCTTGCGCCACCAGGACACGTTGATCCGGTCGACCAGCCCGCCGTAGCGGGCCGCCACCTCCCCGGCCAGGGCGTCCGGCGCACACACGATCGTCAGCGTGTCGAGGACCTCGTCGTCGATGAGGCGCGCCATCTCGTCCCAGCGACCTTTCTTCGAGCATGCGTAGAGCTCGGTCTGCAGGTCGCCCCAGCCGTGGAGCTCCAGAACGGGCCGGTAGGCGGGGGTCGACGCGTAGTAGCCGACGTGGTTCCGCATGGCGTTGCGGGCCTTCTCCATCTTCGAGGGGTCCTCCACCACCGAGATGAAGCCCGGGCACGTCACCTCGAACTCCTCCCGACGCCGACCCGCCTTCGTCAGCCCGCGGTCCACCGCCGGCAAAATGACCTCCCGCAGATACCGGGACGTGCAGATGCCGTGCGTGATGACCCCGTCGGCTACCTCGCCGGCGACCTCGTTCATGAGGGGCCCCACTGCAGCCAGGAACACGCGGGGCGCTCCGAACGAATGGGGGGCCGGGGCGAACACGGGCGTCATCAGGGTGTGGGTGTAGAACTGGCCCTCGAATTCGAGCGCCGCTCCCTCGTTCCATGAGGCCCAGATCGCCCGCAGCGCCAGGACGTACTCCCGCATGCGGGAGGCGGGGTGCGACCACGGGGAGCTGAACCGCTTCTCAATATGCCGTCGCACCTGCGACCCCATCCCCAACACGACGCGCCCGCCCGAGTACTCCTGCAACTGATTGGTCGTGTACGCCATGCTCATCGGGTTGCGGGCGAAAGCCACGGCGATCCCCGTCCCGAGCGACACCGACGTCGAGTGCTCGGCAGCCAGCGTCAAGGACAGGAACGGGTCGTTCGTCGTCTCGGCCGCCCAGACGCAGTCGAGACCCGCCGCCTCGGCGGCACTCACCCGGTCCGCCACCCGTGGCAGCTCCATCCCCAGGCCGCTGTCGATCTTCAACGAGGTCGCCCCCTCACGACGCCGCTACCGTCGTCGTCTTCTTGATCCGTCGCCGCACGGGCGCCGGCGCCGGTGCCGGTCCCTTCACCGCCGGCGCGTCCACCGACAGCGACAATGGAAGGCCCACTTGCACGAAGCGTCCCGCCGCAGGGTGCCGGTACCGGCGCAACAGCTCACGGGCCACGACCTGAGGGTCGTCCGGGACAGCCGACGGGTGCACGCTCACCGCCGCTGGCACGCCCTCGCAACGCAGTGCCGCCAGCGCCGCTGACACCGTTAGTAGCCCGATCGCGTCTGCCACCTCTTGAACGAGCGGCGCCGCGCCACCGTCGCCACCGTCGTCAATGTCCCCCTGACCGACCAGGCTGAGCGCCCGCTGCAGCCCCGTCCGATGGGCGTCCGTCACGCAGCAGACCGTCACCCACCCGTCCTCGGCTCGATACAAGTGGAACCACAT
>DATCEZ010000030.1:0-5799 GCA_036509775.1 Acidimicrobiales bacterium | reverse complement strand
GGACTGGGGGCCGACCTTGGCCTCGGTCAAGTACTTCCGTCCCACCGGCGAGCCCGATGCCGACTACGAGACCTACAAGGAGTACCTGTGAGCGAGTTCCCCGGGCTCGTCTCGGGCCATCGCCCCGTGGGCGTGGTGTCCTTCGCCCAGTACGACAACGTGCGGAGCGAGGACGCCCGCAACGAGGTCGAGATGCTCATGCCGGTGGTGGCCGAAGTCTTCGGCAACATCGGCATCACCAAGGACGACGTCGGTTTCATCTGCTCGGGGTCGACCGACTACCTGATCGGCGGGCCGTTCTCCTTCGTGGCGGCGCTCGATGCCGTCGGCGTGTGGCCGCCCAAGGCCGAGTCGCACGTCGAGATGGACGGCGCCTGGGCGCTCTACGAGGCCTGGGTGCTGTTGCAGGAGGGCGAGATCGACGCCGCCCTCGTGTACTCCTTCGGGCGCTCGTCCATGGGCCACCTGGGCGAGATTCTGTCCGTCCAGCTCGACCCTTATTACATGGCGCCGCTGTGGCCGGACCCGACGTCGCTCGCCGCGCTGCAGGCGCAGGCGATGATCGACAAGGGACTGGCGAGTGAGGCTGACTTCGCCGCCGTGGCCAGCCGGTCCCGGCGCTCGGCGCTCCTCAACCCCAAGGCCCAGGTCGCCTACGACCGCACACCGGACCAGTTGCTGGCCGAGGACTACGAGGTGGCTCCATTGCGGCGTCACGCGCTGCCGCCGCTCACCGACGGCTGCGCCGCCATCGTCCTGGCCGCCGGCGACCGGGCCTACGAGCTGTGTGAGCGGCCGGCCTTCATCACCGGTTTCGACCACCGCATTGAGACCCACTCCGTGGGCGCCCGCGACCTCACCGTCTCGCCGTCGACGAAACTGGCGGGCGAGAAGGCCGGGGTCGGGGCCAAGAAGGTCGACATCGCGGAGTTGCACGCGCCCTACGCCCACCAGGAGCTGATCCTGGCCGAGGCGCTTGGACTCGGCGACGGCGTCGACATCAACCCCTCGGGTGGCGCGCTGGCAGCCAACCCCGTCATGTCGGCCGGGCTCATCCGCATCGGGGAGTCGGCGCAGCGCATCTGGTCCGGCGACGCCGACCGGGCCGTGGCGCACGCCACGTCGGGGCCCTGCCTGCAACAGAACCTTGTCTGCGTCCTGGAGGGTGTGTGATGTCGGAGCGTTGCGCAGTCATCGGAGTGGGCCAGACCGTGGCCAAGTCCAAGCGGGAAGACGTCTCGATCGCCGGGCTCGTGCGCGAGGCGGCCGTGGCCGCCCTGGAGGACGCCGGCCTGACGTTCGCCGACATCGACGCCGTGGTGGTCGGCAAGGCGCCCGACATGTTCGAGGGCGTCATGATGCCCGAGCTCTACCTGGCCCCGGCTCTCGGTGCCGTCGGCAAGCCGATGTTCCGTGTCCACACCGCCGGTTCGGTCGGTGGGTCGACGGCCATTGTGGCGTCGCACCTCGTGGCCTCTGGCATTCACGAGCGCGTGCTCACCGTGGCCTTCGAGAAGCAGAGCGACTCTGACGCCATGTGGGCCCTCTCGGTGCCCCAGCCCTTCTCCGCCCCGCTCCTGGCCGGTGCCGGCGGCTACTTCGCCCCCATCATCCGGGCCTACATGTACCGCTCCGGCGCGCCGAGCGACATCGGGATGATGGTGGCGGTCAAGGACCGGCTCCACGCGCTCAAGAACCCTTACGCGCACCTGCACCTGCCCGACATCTCCATGAAGATGGTGGAGGAGTCGATCATGTTGTGGGACCCGCTGCACTATCTCGAGTCGTGCCCGTCCTCTGATGGCGCTGCTGCCATGGTCATCGGTTCGGAGAAGGCCGCCGGTGCCGCGACGGCGGCGACCGGGCGGCCACCCGCCTGGATCCATGGCATGGCGATGCGCTCGGAGCCCACGATGTTCGCCGGCCGCGACCAGGTCAACCCCCAGGCCGGCCGGGACTGCGCCGCCGACCTCTACAAGCAGGCCGGCATCACGAACCCGCGGGAAGACTTCGACATGGCCGAGGTCTACGTGCCTTTCAGCTGGTACGAGCCGATGTGGCTAGAGAACCTCGGGTTCTGCCCCGAGGGCGACGGCTGGAAGCTCACCCAGGCCGGTGCAACGTCGATGATCGAGGGCGGGGACATCCCGTGGAACTGCTCGGGGGGCGTGTTGTCGTCCAACCCGATCGGCGCCTCGGGCATGCTGCGCTTCCTCGAGACCGCGCTGCAGGTGCGCGGCATGGCGGGTGAGCACCAGGTGGCCGATGCCCGTCGGGCCCTCGGACAGGCCTACGGTGGTGGCTCCCAGTTCTTCGCCATGTGGGTCGTCAGCGCCGACAAGCCCTGAGGCGACGGGCCAGGCCGATATGCTCGGCGGGACATAGCCAGCCCTGACCAGGAGGTCTCCGTGAAGGTCGTTGTGGACTTCGACGAGTGTGCCAGCAACGCCGTCTGCATGGGAATCCTGCCCGAGGTCTTCGAGGTGCGGGACGACGGCTACCTCTACGTGCTCAACGAGAACCCGCCCGAGGAGTTCCGGGCCCGGCTGCGCGAGGCGGTCAACGGCTGCCCGACGGGCGCCATCTCAATAGAGGAAGACTGACGCCGGGTCTTCCTCGCGCATCCCGTCGGCGCTCGGGGCGCACCCATGACTGATCCGATCACGCCGCCGCGGGCGCGCTTTGCGCCGTCGCCCACCGGGTTCTTCCACGTCGGCAGCGCGCGGGCCGCGCTCTTCAACTGGCTCTTCGTGCGCCAGCACGGCGGCACCTTTGTGTTGCGCATTGAGGACACCGACGAGGCGCGCAACCGGCCCGAGTGGGCCGACGGCATCATCACCGCGCTCGACTGGCTCGGCATGTCCCCCGACGAGGGGCCGTACTTCCAGTCGGCCCAGGAGGCGTCGCATCAGGCGGCGATCGAGGCGCTGTGGGACAGCGGTGCGCTGTACGCCTGCGCCTGCACCCGGGAACAGATTGACGAGCGGACCCGGGAGCGGGCGGCGGCCGGGGATCCCACTCCGGGCTACGACGGCTTTTGCCGGGACCTCGGGCTGCCACGGGGCGATGGCCGTGCGCTGCGCTTCCGGACGCCCGACGAGGGTGTGGTGGAGGTGCACGACCTGGTGCGGGGCGACGTGGAATTCCCGCAGCGGGCGCTCGAGGACTTCATCTGCGTGAAGGGGAACGGCAAGCCGCTGTTCGTGCTGGCCAACGCGGTGGACGACCGGACCATGGCGATTTCGCATGTCATCCGCGGCGAGGACCAACTGCCGACCACGCCACGCCAGATCATGCTGTGGGGCGCGTTGAACGGGGCCGAGGGAGCGGACCTGGCGCTGCCGGCGTACGCCCACCTGCCCTTGCTGGTGAACGAACGCGGGAAGAAGCTCTCCAAGCGGCGCGACCCGGTGGCGGTGGAGATGTACCGCGCGCAGGGCTACCTGCCCGACGCCTTCCGCAACTACCTGGCGCTGCTCGGTTGGAGCCCCGGCGACGAGGAGATCGTGCCGCTCGAGGTTCTTCTGGAGAAGTTCCGCCTGGAGGACGTGCAGCGTTCGCCGGCCTTCTTCGACATTCAGAAGCTGTCGCACATGGACGGCGTCTACCTCCGGGCCCTGCCGGTGGACGGCTTCGTGGCGGCCGCCCGTCCCTGGGTCGACCCGGCCCCGGGGGAGTGGTCGCCGGAGAGTTGGACCGACCCCGACACGGGGGCGCCGGTCGTGTCGCCTCCGGCCTGGGCCCCGGAGCGCTACGACGTCGGCGTCTTCGCCTCGCTGGCCGACGTGATCCAAGAGCGCGTGACGACACTGAGTGAGGTCCCCGAGCTGGTGGACTTCCTCTTCCTGGAGGACGCTCCTGACGACCCCGACAGCTTCAAGAAGGCGATCGCCGGGGATGAGGGCGCGGCGCAGATTCTGTCCGCAGCCCTGGCCGCCTACGAGGTGTGCCCGTGGGACAAAGAGGCGCTCCACGAGTTGACCCAGGCCATCGCCGACACCGTGGGACGCAAGCTGGGCAAGGCACAGGCCCCGATCCGGGTGGCTGTAATGGGCCGCACGCGGGGCCTTCCGTTGTTCGACTCGCTGGCAGTGCTCGGTCGGACCGAGACGTGCCGTCGCCTGGCCGCCGCGTTGGCTCGCCTGGCGGCGTGACCCCCACCCCCTGATGCTCCTCGCACCGGTCCGCTGGGCGCTGCGCATTGCGCTGTTGGTGGTGACGGTGATGGTCCTCTACTTCGCCGTCACCCTGGTGCAGGTGTGGCTGACCTCGCGCCAGTACGACCCGCACCAGGCGGGTGCCATTTTGGTCATGGGGGCGGCGCAGGACAACTGCGTCCCGACGTTGGACCTGGCGGCGCGCCTGGACCAGGCGCTGACGCTGTACCACCAGGACTACGCCCACCTGATCATGCTCACCGGCGGCAAACAGCCGGGCGACAAGTGCACCGAGGCTGAGTCGGGTGCCATGTATCTCGAAGCGAGGGGTGTGCCGAGCTCGGACATTCTGCAGGCGGGCGGCAATGACAGCTACGAGAACATTGCGGATGCGCAGTCAGCCCTGGTGGCCCACGATGCCCGGGTCGTGCTCGTCACCACCGACCCCTTCCACGAGGACCGCTCCATGGCGATCGCTTCGACACTCGGGCTCACGCCGTCACCCACGCCGACGCAGACCTCGCCCATACGGGGTTGGTCGACGCTGCCCTATTTCCTGAAGGAGACCGCCGGGGTGGGGCTCGGGCGGATCATCGGCTACAACCACCTGGAGTGGCTGCACGCCGCTTGAGGGGTCGAGGCGGCGGAACTGGACGTCGAGATCAGCCGGCGGTGGTCGACGTCGTGGTGGAGGTTGGCGGTGCGGGCGGCGTCTTGAAGGTGATGCGAACCACGGTGCCCAGTCCCTGAGCGGTCCCCACCCCGATGACGCAGGTGGCATGCCCGGCCGTCCCGCAATAGCCGTCGCCGATGATGCCGGTCGTCAGCCGGTAGTGAGTGGTGAAGGTGCCCGATTTGGTGACCTTGATGGCCTGGGCGTGTGTGATGTCGCAGTGGGGGGTGTCCGTGGAGGGGTCGACCCGGCCCCGGACGGCGACGGTGCACTCGGTCAGGAACCAGGTCTGCGGGCTGGTGCCGGCGGACCTGGGCAGGCCCCGGCCGCTGACGGTGACCCGCTGGCCGGTCTTGAGGCCTTGGCTTGGGGTCACCTTCACGAACATGCCGGCAGTCCCGGCCTGGGCGGGAAGGGCGGTGAGCACAGCGGCGCCGAGCACCCCAGCCAGGGCGGTCACCCCTACCGACCAGCGCTGCATGCCGAGGACCTCCGAATCCGGCTCATTCCCCGAGGGACCCCGGGCTCGGCATCTTTCCACCGCGCCTACCTCGATACAACGCGCCCTGCCCGTAGCTGGTGGCCGAACTCCTGGTCCTGGCCGCTCGGCTAATCTGAACGCCCACCCATTCGGGGGTGGTGTAATCGGCAACACGACTGGTTCTGGTCCAGTTATTGAGGGTTCGAGTCCTTCCCCCCGAGCACCGGCGGTGTCCACACGTGTCGTGGAGACCATCGCTCGGCCCCATCGTCTAGAGGCCTAGGACACCACCCTCTCAAGGTGGCGACACGGGTTCGAATCCCGTTGGGGCTGCTTAATTCTTCCTGGTCAGAGAGTTCTGGCCGGGAGCTCGGTTCACTCTGCCCATCCATCTGACCATCTTCGCCAGGGTGTCGATGGGTGAAGCGAGCGAAGAGTCGCTGATGAAATAGGCAATGCCAATATCGATGCCTCCATCCACGAAAAGT
>DATCEZ010000029.1:0-14953 GCA_036509775.1 Acidimicrobiales bacterium | reverse complement strand
GGGCAGCAAGGCGGCCAGGGTGGGCGCAGCGAGGGCGGCCGTCTCGAGCAAGGGTTCGGGGAGCCCCGCCCGCCCTGCCTCCTCCAGCACGCCCACCAGGTCGACGTCGCTCAGGCCCAATCCGTCGGCGGACTCGGGGACGACAAGCGCCGGTGCGCCCAGCTCGGCCAGCACCGCCCAGCGGTTCTGGGATTGCGCGACGCGACGTTCCTCGTCGGCCAGCTCGAAGGCGCGCAGAGCGTCCGGGGTGCACTCGGTGTCGAGCACCGTGCGCACCCCCTGGCGCAGGGCGTCCTGATCCTCGGTGAACGCAAAGTCCATGATTAACCCCGGGGCAGCCCGAGCAGGCGCTCGGCCACCACGTTGCGTTGGATCTCGTTGGTTCCCGCATAAATGGGACCCGCAAGGGAGAAGAGATAGCCGTCGAGCCACTCACCGGGCGCACCGGCTTCGAGGAGCTCGGCCTCGGGGCCGAGCAGGTCGAGGGCCGCGGTGTGGATGGCCACGTCGGTCTCGGACCAGAAGATCTTGTTGCAGCTGGCTTCGGGACCAACGGCGTGGCCGCGGGCCACGCCGGACGCCGTCCAGTACGTGTGCAACTTGTACGCCTCGGCGTCCATGTGGGCCTGCGCCACGGCGTCGGCGGACGCGGTCGGACCGCCGCGCGCTGCGTACAGCTGTACGAGGCGGTCAGCTGCCTCCGTATAACGCGCCGGAGAACGGAGGGAGAGGCCGCGCTCGGACCCCGCCGTCGCCATGGCGACGGACCAGCCGGCGCCGACCTCACCAAGGACCTGATCTTCGGGCACCTCGACGTTGTCGAAGAAGATCTCGGCGAAGCCCGTCTCGCCGTCGATCTGGGGGATGGGACGCACGGTGACGCCGGGCGAGTCCATGGCGATCAGGAAGTAGGTCAGGCCGCGGTGGCGCTCCGCCTCGGGGTCGGTGCGGAAGATGCCGAAGCACCACTCGGCGAAGGCGCCGCGGCTGGCCCATGTCTTCTGGCCGTTGAGGATCCAGTGGCCGTCGTGCGCCGTGTCACGCCCAGCGCGGGAGCGGATGCCGGCGAGGTCGCTGCCGGCGTCGGGCTCGGACCAGCCCTGGCACCAGATCTCGTCGCCGGACGCCATCGGTGGGAGGTAGCGCACCTTCTGCTCCTCGGTCCCGTACTCCAGCATCGTCGGGGCGAGGAGGAAGATGCCGTTCTGGCTCACCCGCTTCGGCGCCCGGGCCCGGTAGTACTCCTCCTCGAAGATGAGCCATTCGAAGATGCCGACGTCGCGCCCGCCGTATTCGACGGGCCAGCTGACCACCGACCAACGGTCTTCGAACAGGGTGTGCTCCCAGGCGCGGTGGGCTTCGAAGCCCTCGGCTGTATCGAGGGAGGGGAGGGGGCGGGCAGGGACGTGCGCGGCCAGCCATGCCCGGGCCTCGGCCCGGAAGGCCTCCTCGTCAGCGCTGAAGGTCAGGTCCATGCCGCAGGGAATCTTCCACAGTGCCCCCGCGGGTGCCAACGCCGCCGATCAGCCGCCCATCATCAGGCGCCCTGGGCCGGGCCCTTGTGCTCCATGAGCGTGCGCACGAAGAAGTCGACCACCGCGCTGACGACCTGCGACTCCGACGGGATCTCGCCGACCGTGTCGAACTCGTGCCCACCGTCGAACACGGTCAACAGCTGGCGCGGGACGCCGGCCACGCCGAGGTACCAGGCCAACTCCTCTGACTGCTGCGGGTAGACGATCTCGTCGTTGTTGGAGTCGAGGATGAGGAAGGGCGGATCACCCTTCTTGACGTACGTCGTCGGACTGGCCCTCTTCAGGTCGGCGCCGAGTTGCTCGCTCGGCACGCTGCCGAGGAGCGAAATGAAGCTCTCGGCGACGAGGACGGCGTCACCCTGATCCCCCATGGTGAGAAGGTCGCTCGGCCCCGCCATGTCGACCACCGCCTGCACGCTGCTCGACTGCGTGCGATAGGCGCCGACGTCCCACCCGGCCGAACGCCGCGCCGTGCCGAGGAGCGCGACCAGGTGACCGCCGGCACTCTGGCCCCACGCCCCGATTTCGGCGCGGTCGATGTGATAGCGAGCGGCGTTGGCGCGCAGATAGCGGATGGCACACTTCACGTCGATGATCTGAGCGGGCCAGTGGTCGCGTGGCCCGAGCCGGTAATTGAGGCTGACCACAACGAAGCCGCGCGCCGCCAGAGCGGGGCCGATGCGGTTGATGATGAAGCCCCCGGTGTCGTAGTCGCCCGAGACCCAGGATCCGCCGTGGACGTAGACGGCGGCGGGTGCGTTGCCGTGGAAAACGGTGGGCTCGGTGATGCGGGCCTTCTGGTTATTGCAATAGCGGATCGTGACCTGCTGGCCGGCGATGAGGTGGTTCGATGCCTGCGTCGTCGTCGTGGATGTCGGCGACATCGTGCCGCCAGCAGCGCCCCCTCCGCCGGCAGTGCCCATGATCCCGAGGCCGAACACGAAGACGGAGACGGAGACGAAGGCGATCCCAGTTGCCATGCCCCTCCGCATGGACGTCAATGTTGCTCCATCGTCGGGCGGGAGACCGACCGCCCCCTTCCGCCATGAACGCCTGACAATGGGGCTACGGGCCTGACGACCGGCTGACCGAGCGCCGCCGTCGGCGCCACGGGCGGCGCCACGGGAGCGGCGGCTGGCGGCCGATCTCATCCGGCGTCCTAGAATTGGCTTCTTATGCCAAACGCCGTGATCGTCGACGCCGTCCGTACCCCGCTGGGCCGCCGCGGGGGCCGCCTCTCCGGATGGCACGCCACCGACCTGGCGGCCCAGCCGCTGGCGGCCCTGCTGGCCCGCAACGACCTGGACCCCTCCCTGGTGGAGGACGTGATCATGGGCTGCACCATGACGGTCGGGGAGCAGGCGATGAACATCGCCCGCAACGCCGCCCTGGCCGCCGGGTTCCCCGAGTCGGTGCCCGGCACGACCGTCGACCGACAGTGCGGCTCCGCGCAGCAGGCCATCCACTTCGCCGCCCAGGCCGTCATGGCGGGTGCCATGGACGTGGCCATCGGTGCCGGCATTGAGTCCATGAGCCGGGTGCCCATCGGATCGACCACCGAACCGGGGCCGGGGGAGGCCTACGGCCCGCTCTACAAGGAGCGCTTCGAGCTGATCCATCAGGGCGAGTGCGCCGAGGAGATCGCCCGGCGCTGGAAGGTCAGCCGTGAGGAGATGGACGAGTTCGCCCTGCGCTCCCACCAGCGTGCCGCCGTGGCGCAGGACGAGGGCCGCTTCGCCAATGAGATCGCTCCGCTCGAGGCGCGCGTGCACCCCGACGTGCCGGGCGCAGCTGACGTGTCGGGCCTGTTCTCCGCCGACGAGGGGGTGCGGCGCGACACCTCGCTCGAGAAGCTGGCCAACCTGAAGCCGGCCTTCTCGGAGACCGGCACCGTGACGGCGGGCACGTCGTCGCAGATCTCCGACGGCGCAGCGGCGGTGCTGATCATGAGCGAGGAGCGGGCGTCGTCGCTCGGCCTCACGCCCCGGGCCCGCTTCCACACCTTCGCCGTGGCGGCCAACGATCCCCAGATCATGCTGACGGCGGTGATTCCCGCCACCGAGCTCGTACTGAGCAAGGCCAAGCTGTCGCTCGACGACATGGACGTGGTGGAGATCAACGAGGCCTTCGCCTCGGTGGTCCTGGCCTGGCAGCGCGAGTACCAACCCGACATGGCCAAGGTGAATCCCAACGGGGGCGCCATCGCCATCGGCCACCCGACGGGCTGCTCGGGTGCCCGCCTCATGGCGACGCTGCTGAACGAAATGGAGCGCACGGGTGCCCGCTACGGGCTCCAGACCATGTGCGAGGGCGGCGGGCAGGCCAACGCCACCATCATTGAGAGGCTCGGCTGATGACCACCACCGACACGACGAGGGTCCCCGCCATTGAGGGGTGGTTCACCACGGGCGACGACGGCCAGGCGCCGGCGTTGCTCGGGTCGCTCTGCACCGAGTGCGGCACCTATGCCTTTCCCGCCGAGACGAAGTACTGCGGGAACCCCGACTGCACGTCGACGACCTTCGAGACGGTCGAGCTCTCGCGCCGCGGTCGCATCTGGTCCTACACCGACGCCCGCTACCAGCCGCCCCCGCCCTACGTGGCGGCCGATCCCTACGTGCCGTTCTGTCTGGCCGCCGTCGAGCTGGCGGCGGAGAAGCTGGTCGTGATGGGCCAGGTCGTGCCGGGCGTGACCGTCGACGACCTGACCGTGGGTGACGAGGTCGAACTGGTGATCGACACGCTGTACTCCGAGGACGGGACCGACTACCTCGTATGGAAGTGGCGCCCCGTCGGCGCCGGGGAGGCCTGAGCATGGGCGTGGCAGATGACAGGAAGGTGGCCGTCCTCGGCGCCGGCATGCACGAGTGGGGCAAATGGGGCAGGCCCTTCGTGGAATACGGCTTGGCCGCCGCCCGCGACGCCATGGCCGATGCCGGCCTCGGTTGGCGTGACATGCAGTTCGTCTCGGGCGCCGACACCATCCGCAACGGCTACCCCGGCTTCGTGTCGGGCGCGACCTTCGCCCAGGCCCTCGGTTGGACGGGCGCCCGGGTCTCGAGCGTCTACGCCGCCTGCGCGTCGGGCGCAGTCGCCATCGCCAACGCCCGCGCGCAAATTCTGGCCGGGCTGTGCGACGTCGCGCTCGTCGTCGGAGCCGACACGACGCCGAAGGGCTTCTTCGCTCCGGTCGGCGGCGGCGACCGCAAGAACGACCCGGACTGGTTGCGCTTCCATCTCATGGGCGCCACCAACCCCACGTATTTCGGCCTCTACGCCCGCCGGCGCATGGACCGCTTCGGCGCCACCGAGGAGGATTTCGCACAGGTCAAGGTGAAGAACGCGCGCCACGGACTGGCCAACCCCTACGCCCGCTACCGCAAGGAGGTCACGGTCGACGAGGTCCTCGCCTCGCCCATGGTCGCCGACCCGCTGCGGCTGCTCGAGATCTGCGCCACGTCCGACGGCGGGGCGGCCCTGGTGCTGACCTCCATGGACTTCGCCCGGCGCCACGCCGGCGGCGCGGAGCCGTTGGTGACGATCGACGCGGTCTCCACGGTCACGCCGACCTTCCCCAACACCGTGATTGAGATGCCGAACTTCTCGACCGACTCGGCCGCCGCAACGGGTGGGCACGATGCTGCAGTGGCCGCCGCCGGATTCAGGCCTTCCATCGCCACGGCGGCCTACGCCGAAGCCGGGATCGGCCCCGAGGACGTCAGCCTGGCCGAGGTCTACGACCTCTCCTCCGCCCTCGAGCTCGACTGGTACGAGGACATCGGCCTGTGCGGGGAGGGTGAGGCGGAGAAGCTCCTACGCGACGGCGCCACCACCTTGGGCGGGCGGGTGCCGGTCAATCCATCGGGCGGCCTCTCCTGCTTCGGTGAGGCCATCCCGGCCCAGGCCATCGCCCAGGTCTGTGAGTGCGTCTGGCAGCTCCGGGGCACCGCGACGGGGCATCAGGTGGAAGGGGCCCGGGTGGCCGTCACAGCCAATCAGGGCCTGTTCGGGCACGGTTCGTCGGTCCTTCTGAGTCGCTGAAACCCTGGTAGCGGGGAAGTTCGTGCCTGAGGGTCCGCATCGTGTGTGAGGACCACCCGTTTGGGTATTGGCAGGTCTGACGCCGCAAGCGAGCGCTGCCTGGGAAGGCGGTGAGCGCATGAGTCGCCGAATTTCGGGGTTGGAGCGGAACGACCCCCGATTGGAGGAACCACTGAATGTTGGCCACTGATGCGACCGAACTGCGTGAGAAAGAGACGCGAAGAGGAGCAGGGAGCGCGATGCCGGACCAGAACGACGACCGGACCGGGTCGGACGAGGTGCTCAAGGCCCTCGACGAGCTCGAGACGGTCCTGCGGGAGAACGCCGAGAGCGAGCGCCTGCTGGCGCAGCGCATCGCGGAGGTTCGCCTGGCTCGTCAGAACGGGCGGGAATGGAAGAGCATCCTCGGGGACGAGGACGACCCCGGCACCGTGCAGCTGGTGAGCACCATTTTGCGCCGGCAGTCCGAGGCCAGCGGGTACCTCCGTCGCGAGCTCGTGGTGGCGCTGCGTGCCGAGGGACAGAGCATCCCGAGCATCGCCCACCTCTTCGGCGTGACCCACCAGCGGGTGTCGAACCTGCTGCGCCGCGTGGCCCAGGGCAACGCGGCCGCCGCGGCGGCAAACGGCGACAGCGCTTAGGCGCTGGCGCTCCAGCGCTGCAGCACGGCGTCGGCCTCCGCCATGATGGCGGCGACGATGTCGGCCACCGTCGGCGACGAGTCGATCACCCCCACGACCTGACCGGTCGGTAGCACGCCGACATCGGTGTGCCCCTCGACCAGCGCGGCCTTGGTCATAACGGGCGCATTGGCTGCCATGACCACCTGGGACCAGGTGAGTTCGTTCCCCTCCTTCATGGCGCGGCCCTCGCGCAGCAACGAACCCAGGGAAGCGCCCGTCTCCTTACGGAACTGGTAGGCGCTGCGCAGGGCGCGCGGCAACGAGCGCAGCCAGGACTGTGATTCGAGGTGGTCGACGAGGTCGGTGCGGACGACCCGCTGGGGCGCGCCGTCAACCTTGGTCGTCACGACGGTGCCCGTCACGGGCGTGCCGAGGTACAGCGCCTTGACGGCGTCGGGCACCCGGCTCTCGGCCGAGAGCAGGAAGCGGGTCCCCATGGCGACGCCGGCGGCGCCGTAGGACAACGCGGCCACCAGACCGCGCCCGTCGAAGAAGCCGCCGGCCCCGAGCACGAGCACCTTGTCGCCCACGGCGTCGACCACCTGGGGGAGCAGGAGTGTGGTGGGGATCGTCCCGGTGTGGCCCCCGCCTTCGCCGCCCTGGGCGATGACGGCGTCCACGCCCCACTCGGCCACCTTCTCGGCGTGGCGGCGGGCACCCACGGTGGGGATGACGAAGAGTCCCGCCTCCTTGCAGCGGGTCACCAGCGCCGGGTTGGGAGCCTGGGCGAAGCTGGCCACCCGGGCTCCGGTCTCGATCATCAGCTCAATGCGCTCGTGCACATCAGCCACGTCCGTCCGCAGGTTCACGCCGAAGGGCCCGCTGGTGCGCTGGCGCACCTCGGCGATGGCCGTTGCCAGCTCGTCGAGATTCATGGTGGCCGAGGCCAGAATCCCCAGTCCGCCCGCTTCGGTGGTGGCGGCGACCAGGCGGGGGCCGGCCACCCAGCCCATGCCCGTCTGCACCAATGGGTAGCGGATGCCGATGCGCTCGCACAGTTCCGTATGGAGCGCCGGGTGCAACGGCGCACTCGGGCCGGTGCCGGTGCCGGTGCCGGCGCTCAGCGCTTCACCTCGCGGTCGCGCAGCGAGCCCGGGTCGAGCACGTCGCGGATGAGCTCGAGCTCCTCTGGCGTGGGCAGGCGGGTCTCGTCCACGTCGTCGGGGACGGTCAGGGTGAACCCGGTGGCGGCCACGACTTCGTCGACGGTCACTCCGGGATGGTACGAGCGCAGCCGCATGGTGTGGTCGGGCGTCTCGAAGTCGAACACACCCAGGTTGGAGACGACGCGGGGGATCTGGTGGAAGCGCGTTGCGCCCGGGCCGGCCGCGGCGGCACGGGCGTAGCCGACGCCGCTGACCACGTCCACCTGCTCGACGAAGGTGCGCACGGTGTGGTCGGGCACCCAGTAGCTGGTGGGGTGGTTGACCGAGTTGCCCGGCGCGCCGCGCACGCCGACCAACTGCACCTTGGGCTTGGCGTGCGGACCGATGGCCGAAATGTTCTGGTTGCCGGTGCGGTCGATCTGGCTCGCCATCATCATCATGTTGCGCCGGCCTGACCACACGACGTCGAAGACGGTCCGGTAGGGCATGGCGGCCTCACGCACCAGCTCGGCCGGGCGGGCGGCAATGGGCGGGGCGCCGACCATGAGCGCGGCCTCGCCATCGGTCAGCACGATGTCGGGCGAGAACGTGCGCTTGGCCAGCCGGGCACCGAGGGCCGGGATGGTGCCGAAGGGGCTGACCATGACCTCGCCGGCCTCGCGCCAGACATCGGCGCAGGCAATGACACAGGACTCCGCCCGGGTGACGCCGGGGTCGCTCACTGCGGGCGCTCCGCCACGTTGGCCTTGTACTCGTCGTCATCGACGAAGACGTAGCGCTTGGCGAAGGCCTCCCACTCGGCTGGGTCTGCAGCCGATGCCGCGTACTCCTTCTGGAACTTCTCGTCGCGCCCGTAGTCGGGCGGGTTGGCGGTGAAGTGGGCACCACCAGGAGCCGCGGCCACGCCATCGACGAGCATGCGGTGGATAGGCACGCTGGCCATCGGGTGCGCGTCGTCGGCCAGCGCGCCGTTCTCGACGATGACCTCGGTGGTCATGAAACGGCGCTCGGCCGCGCCGAGAAAGAGCGGGTCGAAAAAGGCGTCGGGGCTCAGCACCTGACCGTTGCCGGCGGCGTCGGCCCGATTGGTGTGGACGATGGCGGCATCGAGGTGGAGGGCCGGCATGGCGACCAGCTCCACGTCGGCGTCAGCCGGGTCGGCCAGGTAGGGGCTGTCAGAGCCGTAGGGGGAGCGCACGAGCTGCAGGTCGGGGTTGATGGTGAGGACGTCGGAGCCCAGCCCGGCCCGGGTGGGCAGGAAGGGCACGCGCCACGACGCCGCCTGCAAGCCGAGGAAGAACATCCCCTCGTCCACCTCCATCACCTCGACGCGGCCGTGCTGGCGCGCGGCGCGCCAGCACGGATCGAGCGCGATGGAGTCGAGGGTGACGAAGCCGCACACGACCTTGCGCACCTTGTCGGTGGCGCACAGCAGCCCGACATCGGGCCCTCCGTAGGCCACGATGGTGAGGTCAGTCAGGTCGGAGCGGCAGATGGCGCGCACGACGGCCATGGGCTTGCGCCGCGAGCCCCAGCCGCCGATCCCGATCGTCATGCCGGAGCGGAGCTCGCCCACAATGTCGTCGATGGTGGTGCGCTTGTCGGCCATCACGTGGAGGTGTCCGCGTCGCGCTTCTCGACGAAGGCGGCCCGCTGCTCGTCGGCCACACCGCGCACGTGCAGCTCGTAGGTGAACCCCTGCTCGAAGCGGTAGCTGCGCTTCACGTCGACGGGGTCGATGCCGTTGAGCGACTCCTTGGCCCGGCGGATGATGGTCGGGCTCTTGGTGGCGATGTCGGCGGCCAGTTCGAGCGCGGCCGCATGGAGGCGGTCCGGCGGCACTACCGCGGCAACCGATCCGTAGGACGCGAGCTCAGCGGCGGTGATCGGCTTGGCCGTGTAGACCATCTTGCGCATCGCGTGCTGGGGGACCAGCCGGGCGAGATGCGTGGCGGCGCCGAGCGCGCCGCGGTCGACCTCGGGCAGCCCGAAGGTGGCGTCCTCGGAGGCGATCACCATGTCGGCGTTGCCCGCCAGCCCGATGCCACCACCGAGGCAGAACCCCTGCACGGCGGCGATGACCGGCACCTCGCAGTCGTAGACGGCGGCGAAAGCGGCGGCACAGCCGCGATTGACGCCGACGAGCGCCTCGTCCCCCTTGGCGTTGATCTCCTTGATGTCGACGCCGGCGCAGAACCCGCGCCCGGTGGACCGCAGGATCGCCACCCGGTTGGTGGGCACCCGGCCCACCGCGATAAGGGCGTCGGCGAGCTCGAACCAGCCCGCCACATCGAGCGCGTTGACGGGCGGGTGGTCGATCACGACCTCGCCGATCCCGTCGTGCTCCTGAATCACGGTGATGGGCATGCGGACGCTGATTCTCCTCGGATTCCGGCCCTGACGCCGCGTCAGAAGTCCCGGAGGAACTTAGGCCAGCGTGCGCCGCCCGGCCAACGCGAGCCGAGATGGTGGTGCCGTAGGGTCTGCCTGGTGACCCAGCCCGTCTACGACTTCAGCGAGCGTGTGGTGGTGGTCACGGGGGGCTCCCGAGGGGTGGGAGCGGGCGTGGTGGCGGCGTTCGTCGCCGCCGGGGCGCACGTCGTGGCCTGCGGGCGCCACGAGGTGCAGGTCGAAGGGGCCGTCTTCGTCGCGGCGGACATCCGCAAGCCGCCGGAGGCCGAACGCGTCATCGCCAAGGCCGTCGAGCATTTCGGCCGGCTCGACGTCCTCATCAACAACGCCGGGGGCTCGCCGCACGTGGCGGCGGCCGAGGCCTCGCCGCGCTTCGTCGAGGCCATCGTCAACCTCAACCTCCTGGCGCCGCTGTGGTGCGCCCAGTCGGCCCACAAGGTCATGGCCGTGCAGGAAGACGGTGGCGCCATCGTCAACATCTCGAGCGTCTCGGGCATGCGCCCGTCGCCCGGCGCTTCGGCCTACGGCGCGGCCAAGGCGGGCCTCATCAACCTCACGGCCACCCTGGCCGTCGAGTGGGCGCCTGCGGTGCGGGTCAACTGCGTCACCGCTGGGCTGCTCGACTCCGGAGCCGGGGACGACTTCTACGGTGGCCCCGAGGGCATGGAGCGGGCGGCCGCCACCGTGCCCGCCGGCCGCATGGGCACGCCGGCCGACGTGGCCGAGGCCTGTCTGTACCTCTCGAGCGACGCTGCCTCCTATGTGACCGGGGCCAACCTGGTCGTGCACGGGGGTGGGGAGCCCCCGCCGTTCCTGGGGGCCGTGGCCGGATCCTGAACGGGTTGGAGCACGGTCTGCTCATTGAGTGTCCTTCTTTGTGCTCGATTAGGGGCAAACAGGGGCTCAGCTGCTAGACAAATAGACCGTGAAATTGGCGGTCCCCACCGAGACCCGTCCCGGAGAGCGCCGCGTGGCCCTCGTCCCCGACGTGGCCAAGAAGCTGGTCAGTGCCGGCTGGGAGGTCTGCGTGCAGGCCGGCGCCGGCACCGAGGCCGCGTTCAGCGACAAGGCCTACACCGACGCCGGTGCCACGGTGGCTCCCGACGCCGCGGCCACGTTGGCGGGCGCCGGACTGGTGGTGCGGGTCAACCCGCCCAGTGCCGAGGACGCGGCGGCGGTACCCGATGGCGCCGCACTGCTGAGCTTCTTCGGTGTCGCCCAGGCGGAGGACGCCGTGCGCGTCCTGGCCGCCAAGAAGGCGACCGTCTTCAGCTTCGACCTGCTGCCCCGCATCAGCCGGGCGCAGGGCATGGACGCCTTGAGTTCGCAGGCGACGGTGTCGGGCTACCGGGCCGGGCTGAGCGCGGCCGAGCACCTGGCCAAGTTCTTCCCCATGTTCATGACGGCGGCGGGGACGGTGCCGCCGGCCAAGGTGTTCGTCATGGGCGTCGGCGTCGCCGGCCTGCAGGCGATCGCCACGGCACGCCGGCTCGGCGCGGTCGTCAAGGCCTTCGACGTGCGGGCCGCGGCCAAGGAAGAGGCCGAGAGCCTAGGTGCCACCTTCTTCGACACCGGCGTCTCGGCCGAGGGCACCGGCGGCTATGCCCGCGAGCTCACCCCCGAAGAACTCGACCGCCAGCGCTCGGCCCTGGCCGAAGAAGTCGGGCGCTCCGACGTTGTCATCACCACGGCCGCGGTGCCGGGGCGCAAGGCGCCGGTCTTGTTGACCACACAGATGGTCGAGGGCATGGCCGAGGGGGCGGTCGTCGTCGACATGGCGGCCGACCAGGGTGGCAACTGCGAGCTGACGGTGGCGGGCGAGATCGTGGACCACAACGGCGTCCACGTGGTCGGCCTGGCCAACCCGCCCTCAGGCATGCCGACGCACGCCAGCTTCCTCTTCTCCCGCAACGTGGCCAATGTGCTGGGTTTGATGGGCCCTGAGGGCACGCTGGCGCCGGACTGGGACGACGAGATTGTCGCCGGCATGTGCGTGCTGCGCGACGGTGCCGCGGTGGCGCCGGCCGCGGTGGAACTGCTGGGCGGGACAGCTGGCGGGACAGCTGGCGGGACAGCTGGCGGGACACAAGGAGCGCAGTCGTGATTCACCTACTGGCGCAGGCGACCCCGACCGGATCGACGACGGGGATCATTGAGTACCTGACCATCTTCGTGCTGGCGGCCTTCGTCGGCATTGAGGTCGTGTCGAAGGTGCCGAGCATTCTGCACACCCCGCTGATGTCGGGGTCCAACGCCATCCACGGCATTGTGCTGGTGGGTGCGCTCACCATCATGGGCGAGGCGCACGGCACGGCGGAGGTCGCGCTCGGGTTCCTCGCGATCTTCTTGGCTACCTTGAACGTGGTGGGCGGCTTCGTGGTCACCGACCGCATGCTCGAGATGTTCAAGGGCAAGCCGGGCGAGAAGGCCAAGGCGGCCAAGTCGCAGACGGCGAAGGCGGAGGATGCTGCGGCGGCTGCTCCCCCCTCGGCACCTTCTGAGCCCAGCGGGGGCGCCGCCTGATGCTGGCCGTGTCCTTCACCCTGACGACCGCGCGCGACCTGGCCTACCTGGTCGCCATCGCCGGCTTCATCTTCGCCCTCAAGGGCTTGAGCTCACCGCGGCACGCCCGCCTGGGCAACCTGGTCGGCGCCGGTGCGGCCACCCTCGCCATTGTCATGACCTTCACCCTGCCGAGCTTGCGCCACTCGGGCTGGAACCTTGTGCTTGCCCTGATCGCCATGGCGCTCGGTGCGGCCATCGCCGTGCCGGTGGCGCGCTACGTGAAGATGACCGCGATGCCACAGCTGGTGGCCATCTTCAACGGCGTGGGCGGTGGGGCCGCCGCGCTGATCTCCATCGTCGAGTTGCTGCACCTGCATTCGCTCGGACTCCAGCCCGCCGTCTACGTCACCGCCGAGGTGCTGCTCGGCGTGCTCATCGGTTCGGTGTCGTTCTCGGGCAGCGCCATCGCCTTCATTAAGCTGCAAGAGCTCATCACCGGGCGACCGATCACCTACCCGGGCCAGCAGGTCATCAACGCGCTGGTCGGTGCGGCCATTGGCGTGATGGTGATCCTCGCCCTGGTCACCGGCAGCATCATTTACGTCTGGATCATCTTGGTGCTGGCCCTGGTGCTCGGCGTGATCCTCGTGCTGCCGATTGGCGGCGCCGACGTGCCGGTGCTGATTTCGCTGCTGAACTCGTTCACTGGCCTGGCCGTGGCCGCCTCGGGCTTCGTGCTCGACTCGGACCTGCTGATCGTGGCGGGCACCCTGGTCGGTGCCTCGGGCATCATCTTGACCCGCTTGATGAGCAGCGCCATGGGCCGCTCCGTGCCCAACATTCTCTTCAGCGCGTTCGGCTCGGTCATCACCGCCACGGGCGGCGACGAGGGTGACGCGTCCCGCCCGGTCCGCGCCGGTACCCCCGACGACGTGGGCGTGTTGCTGGCCTACGCCCGCAAGGTCGTCATCATCCCCGGCTACGGCCTGGCGGTGGCTCAGGCGCAGCACACGGTGCGCGAGCTGGAGGAGGCCCTCAAAGCACGCGGCGTCGACACCTTCTTCGCCATCCATCCGGTGGCGGGACGCATGCCGGGCCATATGAACGTGTTGCTGGCCGAGGCCAACGTCCCCTACGAGGACTTGAAGGAGATGGACGAGGCCAACCCGGAGATGTCGACGGCCGACGTGGCGCTGGTGGTGGGCGCCAACGACACCGTCAACCCGGCGGCCAAGTCGACGCCGGGCAGCCCCATCTTCGGCATGCCGATCATTCACGCCGACGAGGCCGAGAACATCGTCTTCCTCAAGCGCTCCATGCGACCCGGCTTCGCCGGCATCGACAACGAGCTGCTCTACGACCCCAAGACCACCATGCTCTTCGGGGACGCCAAGGACACCTTGCAGAAGCTGGTGGCCGCCGTCAACGAAGCCTGATCTGCTGCCCCGCCCCGGGGTTGCAGCGCACCAGGCCCTCCCGCTGCACCAGCTCGACAGGTCCGGACCGTGAGTTTCGGCCCGCTCGGGCCGTTCCCCCAGGGATGGAGCTGGCTGACAGGCTGGCCCACCTCGTCAGGGGGGGTATCCCGTCGGGGTTGGGGAGGGGAGCTGCGAGCGCACGGGCTCGGGTCCGGCAGTACGCGCCCCTGCTCCGCCGCCGGAAGGCGGCCATCGGCGCCGTCACCTTCTGCCTGGTCATGCTCTGCGTGGGCTTCACCGTCGGTCTGAGCGGATCGGCCACCGCCAAAGCGCACGCCACCACCGACCAACGCGTGCGCGCCGCGTCCAGGGTGGCCGACAATCCCGGCAATGCCTCCCTGAAGCAGCTGGGTGCCACGGCGTCCCTCGCGCTAGCCCCGGCCACGGGGGCGCCGACGGCCGAGCCGGCCACGCTGACCGACCAGCCGCCGCTGGCCGCACGTGAGAACTTCGCTTTCGCTCCTTACTGGACGTTGGCGCAGTCGCCCACGTTCGACATCACGGGGCTGTCGACGCTGGCCTACTTCTCCATCGACGTGAACGGCAACGGCACGCTCGACGAGAGCGGTCCAGGTTGGAACGGCTTCCAGAGTCAGGATCTGTCCGACCTGATCAGCCGGGCCCACGCGGCGGGCGAGCGCGTCGTGCTGACCGTGACCGACTTCAGCCAGAGCTCGCTGGACGCGGTCACATCGTCGCCCACCGCCCCGGCCACCCTGTCGGGCACCCTCATTCCGCTGTTGCAGGCCAAGTCGCTCGACGGCGTCAACTTCGACTTCGAGGGTGAAGGCAGCGGCGACCAGACCGGCCTCACCAACCTGATCACGTCGGTGGCAGGGTCGCTGCGGGCGGCCGATCCGCACTGGCAGATCACCCTGGACACCTACGCCTCCTCGGCGGGCGATCCCGGCGGCTTCTACAACATTCCCGCCCTGGCCCCGGCCGTCGACGCCTTCTTCGTCATGGACTACGAGCTGAACCTGGCCGGCGCGGCGTCGGCGGCATCACCACTCACCAGCAGCATGTTCAGCAGCCAGACGACGCTGACGCAGTACGACGCCGCGGTCCCGGCCTCCAAGGTCATTCTCGGCACGCCCTTCTTCGGCATCGACTGGCCGACGAACAACGGCACCATGGGGGCGACGGCCACTGGCGGCGCGGCGGATATTCCGGACTCGCAGGCGGCCAGTAAC
>DATCEZ010000028.1:0-7119 GCA_036509775.1 Acidimicrobiales bacterium | reverse complement strand
CCGCGCCCGCCTCGCCGAGCTGCTCGGGCCCGAGCCGGCACCCGTCCCGCTCAACTTCGAGACCCTGGAGTCGGAGGCCTGCGACGGCTACCGGCGCGACACGGTCGTCTTCGACAGCGAGGACACCATGTCGGTGCCCGCCTATCTGCTCGTTCCCGACGGCGCCGAGGGCCGGCCGCCGGGCGCCGCGGTCCTGGCCTGTCACGGTCACGGGCCCGGCAAGTCGCAGGTCGTCGGCCTGACGCAGACCGACATGCCGAACGCGGACTACGGGCTGCAGCTCGTCCGCCGCGGCTACGTCGTGCTGGCGCCGGACCTGCGCTGCTTCGGCGAGCGCTTGGACTGGAACCCAGAGGACCACTACGCCTGTGACACGAACCTCGTCCACGCCGCCATGGCCGGATGGAACCCGCTGGCGCAGAACATCTGGGACCTGCGGCGCGCGCTCGACGTGTTGGAGCAGCATCCGCTGGTCGACGCGGACCGCCTCGGCATGGTCGGCATCTCCTATGGAGGCACGGTGACGCTCTTCACAGCCGCCGTCGACAACCGCGTGGCGGCATCGGTGGTGAGCGGTTACTTCTCCTCGTGGGCCGAGAGCCACAGAATGCCGTGGAACATGTGCGGCTCGCAGATCCTGTTCGGCATGCTGGGGAGCCTCGAGCACGAGGACCTGGGTGCGCTCGTGGCGCCGCGGCCCCTGCTGGTCGAGTCGGGCAGGCAGGACGACCTGTTCCCCTTCGCCACCGCGGCGGAGTCGGTGCGCCGCACCCGGCTCGTCTACGAACAATTCGGCGCGGGCGACCGGCTGGTGCACGACATCTTCGAGGGCGGGCACCAGTGGCACGGCACGGAGGCCCTGCCCTTCTTGGACCACTGGCTCGGGCACACGCCGGGCTGACCGCTCAGTCGTCGGGCCCGCGCTCGGCATCGCGGGCCTCGGCCGCCCGACGCAGGACCTGATCGAACGAGGCCGGCAGGGCTGTCTCGTCTGAGGTGCCGCCGGTTTCGTCAGCGGAGTCCGGGAGGGCGACGTCGGCGACGTCGGTGGTGTCGGCAGTCTCGGAGGTGTGGGCAGCCGAGCGGTGGTGCTGGCGCCGGTGGAGCCAGCCCCGGCGGTGGATCCCGCCCCGCCCCCGCCCGCCGGCCACTACCCGCCCGCCACGACCACTACAAGAAGGCTCGCAGCACGTTGGTGAAGGCGGCGGTCAGTACGACGACGCCGTGCAGGTCGCGCTCGACCGGGACAGAGACCGGGTGGGCCGTGGGCACGTTCGCGAGGGACAGGACGGCGGAGACCGGGGTGCCCGGCCCGAGCCAGATGTGCGAGGCGACCTGCTGCAGCAGCGAGCTGGCGCCGGCCGGGTTCGACATCAGGGAGCCCAGGGGCATGTCCCCGTTGGCCAGCTTGGCGAGATTCGAGTGCGGGTTCACCGCGTGCAGGTCGACGCCGACGTAGTGGGTCACGGGAATGCCCAGACGACTGAGCCCGGCGATGATGGCGGACGGCGCGTGCAGGCTGAGCGTTTGCAGCGGGACGGTGCTGCCGTTCTTCAGGGGTAGGCCGAGCGCCTGGGGGATCTGCAAAACGTTGGTGTGCCCGCCGGTGTTGTGGAAGACGAAGACCTGCTCGGTGTGGTCGGGGCCCTTGACGATGGCCAGGAGGTCGTTCTTGCCCTTGGCCAGCAGGGAGGCGGAGACGCCAACGTGGTGCACGGCGTGGTCGATGCGGTAGAGGTTGAAACCGATGAAGGATCCGGCGAGAAGAATGAGCGCAACGAGCGCGGACCCGCTTGCGATGAGGATGCGTTTGATGCGGGCGCGGCGGCTCCGGCGCGGCTTGGGCGCCCGGGGCAGCAGCCCCAACTCGCCCGTCGGTACAGCGATCGTCACGCGCCCCTCCTCGAGTGCCCGCGGCCCCCGCCCGGCACCCCCGAACTCTGTGCCCTCAACCCACGGAGCGGCCATTGCCCCGCCGTTGCCCACCGGGTTCGATGTGGTTGCCGTGGGCGCGCTGACGCGCTGTCCGCGAAGCTGGTTGGCATGGGAGAGAAACGTCGACGGACGCACAACCCGGCGGTGACGGGCCAATCGGGTCCGTGGCCTGCAAGGGGACGGATGGACTGAGCGTGCCGATCGTGCCCGAGGACAAGGACTGGACTTGGGTCCTGCAGCGCCCCTGCCCCGAGTGCGGGTTCGACGCCGCCGGCGTCGCTCCCGAGTCCGTGGCGCCCCGGCTGCGGGACAACGCAGCGGCCTGGCAGGTCGTGCTGCAGCAACCCGACGATGTCGTGCGCCGGCGCCCCGCCGCCGACCGCTGGTCCGCGCTCGAGTATGCCTGCCACGTGCGCGATGTCTGCGCGCTATACCACCTGAGGCTGCTGCTCATGCTGCGCGAGGACGACCCGCTCTACCCGAACTGGGACCAGGACGTCACGGCGGTCGAGGCGCGCTATGGCGAGCAAAATCCGGCTGTCGTGTCGGTGGAGTTGGGCGAGGCCGCGGCTGCACTGGCGGACGGCTTCGAGGGAGTGCGGGGCGAGCAATGGCTTCGGCCCGGACGGCGCAGCGACGGCGCCCGCTTCAGCATCGCGGGGTTCAGCCGCTACTTGCTCCACGACCCAGTCCATCATCTCTACGACGTCACCGGGCATCGGGAGTCCTGAGCCCCCGGCGCGCGACGCCTCAACGTGGGAGCAATCGGGCGGAGTCGGGCTCGAGGTAGACGATGGCCTGGGAGATCGTGCGCAGGGCGGACGCTGGGCAGGCCGTCGTGATCGGCCCGATCAGGGCGGCGGCCACCGGCTCCGCCTTGCGAGCCTCGGGGACGATGGCGAGGACGCGGCCGGCCCGCAGGAGGGCCGGGATGGTCACGGTGATGGCGTGGGTGGGGACGTCGTCGAGACCGGGGAAGTGGCCCTCGTTGACCTGCTGGCGGCGGCAAGCCGCCTCGAGCTCGACCACCTTGACGTCCAGCGGGTCGGCGAAGTCGGCCACCGGCGGATCGTTGAAGGCGAGGTGCCCGTTCTCGCCGATCCCCAGGCAGCACAGGTCCAGCGGGTGCTGTTGCAGCAGGCCGGCGTAGCGGCGGCACTCCGCTTCGGGGTCGCCGAGGCCCTCCACGTAGTAGGCGGCCTTCGGTCGGGCCGGCTCGACGATGCGCTCGCGGATATAGCGCTGAAAGCCGGCCGGGTGGTCCGGTCCCACCCCGACGTACTCGTCCATGTGGAAGACCACGGTGTCGGCCCAGGGCACCCCCTCGGTCTCGTGCACAAGGGCCTGGGTGAAGGCCAGCTGGGAGTTGCCCGTGGCGAACATCACGTGGGCCACACCCCGAGCCGCCACCGCCTGGCACATGACGGCGAGGGCCTCGTCGGCCGCGGCCCGGGCCATGGCCGCCACGTCGGCATGGACCTGCACCATGGCGCCATCGATCGTCCGGGTCCCCGCCTCCACGGGGAGCAGCATGCCAGGCCCGCCTCGGCCAGACTGGGCCGGTGCGCGACGTGGAGCTCCCCGGGCCGGCCCACCGGGAAGCGGCCTGGCTGGCGGTGCGGCGCTTCCTGGCGGTGACCCCGGTGATCGGCGCCCCGCAGCTGGGACCCTCCGTGTCGGTCAAGCTCGAGACGGTCCAGCCCACCGGGTCGTTCAAGGTGCGGGGCGGCCTGGCCGCCACCTCCGCCACGCTCGAACAGGACCCCGGCCGGGCGGTCGTGGCGTCGTCCGCCGGCAATCACGGCCTGGGCCTGGCCTTCGCCGCGTCCAAGCTCGGGGCGAGCGTCACCGTCGTGGTGCCCACCGGTGCCTCGGCCGCCAAGGTGTCGGCCCTGCAGCAGTTCGACGTCCGCCTGGTGCTGCACGGCGAGGGGTACCGCGCGGCCGAGACCCATGCGCTCGAGCTGGCCGCCGAGGACGGGAGCCGCTACGTCTCGCCCTACAACGACCCCGATGTCATCGCCGGCCAGGCCACGCTGGCCCGGGAGCTGGTCGAGCAGGTGCCCAACCTCGGGACGGTCGTCGTGCCCTGCGGGGGCGGCGGGCTGCTGGCGGGCGTCACCATCGGCCTCGAAGGGACGGGCGTGCGCGTAGTCGGGGTCGAGTCCGAGGCGTCGCCCTCCATGAGCACGGCCCTGGCGGCGGGGGGCATCGTCCCCATTGAGGTCGAGCCCACCGTGGCCGACGGGCTGGCGGGCAATCTCGAGCCCGGCGCGGTGACCGTCGGCGTGGCGCTCTCCCACGGCGTCGAAGTCCTCACCGTCAGCGAGGCCGACATCCGCTCCGCCATGGCCTTCTCGGCCTCGAAGATGGGCCTCGTCCTCGAAGGCGCCGGCGCTGTCGGGGTGGCTGCCCTGCGGGCCGGCGTGGTGCGGCCCGATGCGGGCGGCACCGAGACCGTCGTGCTCCTGACCGGCCGCAACGTGGCCCCGAAGCTGCTCTCGGAGGTGCTCCATTCCTGAGGTCAGCGCCAACGGCGCCACGCTCAATTACGAGGTCGTCGGGGAGGGCGAGCCGCTCCTGCTCATTGCGGGATGTGGCCAGCCCGCCGTGGCCTGGCATCTCTCGTTGGTGCCGGCCCTCGTCGCCGCGGGCTACCAGGTGGCCACCTTCGACAACCGGGGCGTCGAGCCCTCCTCTTCACCGCCCGCGCCCTACAGCGTGGAGGGCATGGCGGCTGACACCCTGGTCCTGCTCGACCACCTCGGCTGGGACCAGCCGGTCCGCCTGGCCGGGCATTCCATGGGCGGATGGATCGCCGAGATGCTGGTGCTCGACCATCCCGGTCGGGTGCGGTCGGCGGCGTTGATGGGCAGTGCCAACGCGCCGACGGCCTGGGAGGTGGCCATTACCACCGTCGAGCGCGACCTGGCCCGCCTCGACTACGACCTGCCGCCCCTCTTCTACGCCACCGAGACCCTGCGCTACCTGCCCATCGCCGACATTCAGGACAACTCGGTCGTCAGCATGTGGCTGTCGATGATGGGCGACCTGCCGGCGTGGCCCAACCCCGGCAGGCTCGGCCAGTACGAGGCGGCACTGGCCTGGTCGACCGACCCGGCCCGCACGACGCGCTGGCCCGAGGTGCAGGTGCCCTGCCTGGTGCTGGCGTTCGAGCACGACGTCGACTCGCCACCGCGCTACGCCCGCTTGGCCGCAAAGGCGATTCCGGGCTGCGACTACCGCGAGGTTGCGGGTTCGGGCCACATCGGCATCCTCACCCACGCCGACCAGGTGGCGGCCTACCTCATCGAATTCTTCGAACAGCACTGATCCTTCCGCCCCGCCGGGCGGCGGCCTCAGTGCTCGAAGGTCGGAGGTCGGAGGTTCAAATCCTCCCCCCGCCACTCATAGGCGTTCGTGCGCGATTTCGGCAGCCTCCGCGACCGTCCGGGTTCGCGGCCGTTTGCGCGCGAGGTGGTCGCGTACGGCGTCCTCTGTGGCTAGGGCTGACCAGGTCGGGCCCCAGAACCCCCCACCTTCTGACCAGGTCGGGCCCCAAAACCCCTCCCCTTCTGACCAGGTCGGGCCCCAAAACCCCCCCCCTTCTGACCAGGTATGTACGTAAAAGTGCAGGTAGTCGCTATGATTCTTGAGCATGCGGGACGATGACATCAGGAGCCGCCTTCGGGAGTCGAATCCCTGGTGGAGGGCGACCGCGACCGGATCCGATCCCACCGCATGGACGGGACCGGACCAGGTTCTCAAGAAGCGTCAGCCCTACGACCTCGGCTATCGCCCGGACACCCTCGCCGACGTTGCCACGGGGGACATCGACGACAAGTTGGTAATCCTCAGAGGGCCGCGCCGTGTCGGAAAGTCGGTGCTCCTCAAGGACACGGCCGCGACTCTTTGTGCTCGGACTGACATCTCGCCTTTCCAGGTGATCTATCTGGCCGCCGATGGGATGAACAAGAGTGACATCGGCCGAGCTCTCCGGCTCGGTCGCTCACTGACGGAACCGGCCGACTCCGGCGAACCTTCGCGGCGAGTGTGGTTGTTGGACGAGGTTTCGGCGATCAAGGGTTGGACCGAGCAAGTCAAGTACGAGCGAGATCAAACCAGCTTTGGCGACGACACCGTCGTGTGCACCGGTTCGTCATGGAGCGACGAAGACGAGGACAACGCTGAGCGAGACCTCGGTGCTGGACGGGCGGGTGAGGCTTCTGAGATCCGCATCAGGCTCCTTCTACCCATGCGGTTCCGCGACATCCTCTTGGCAACCGGGGCATCGTCCGATCTTCCAGCCATCGTCGAACCCTGGGACATGCGAAGCGACGCCGCGAGGAAGACCGCAATCACACTCTCCTACGACGTGGACAACTTGGATCTCCGTTGGCAGGCCTACCTTGAATCCGGCGGATTTCCCCGTGCTGTGGCTGAGTATGCCGGTGCAGGGGCTGTGAGCAAGTCGTTCCTGAAGGATCTCGAGCTATGGCTCCATCAAGATGTCGACCGAGATGCCGCTGCCGATTCCGTTCCACGCCTGCTCGCTGAACTTGCCGCACGATCAACCTCGCCTCTGAACGCCCGCGATGCGGCCGAGACCTTGGGGTACGCGCACCGAGACACGTTCATCACCCGCATAAATCGACTGATCAGGTGTTTTGCTTGTCTTCCGTGTCCGCAGGTGGACGACAGCGGAACACCGGCGCCCGGGACCCAGGCGAAGTACTACCTGACCGACCCTCTACTTGCGTGGCTTGGCAGTCACCTACGCGCTGGCCTCAGAGCGCCGGAGCACCCGCACCTAAGCGAAGGGGCGTTGGCCACTGCTCTCGCGGCTGCGAGCGAACGCTATGAGCCCGGCCGCTGGTTGACGAAGGAAGCCATCGGGTATGTGCGCACCGGCGGTAACAAAGAGGTGGACTTCGGGCCTATGCCACTGCGCAGCGACAGCGGCGTGCACCGCACCACTCCTGTTGAATCCAAGTGGGTGGATATGGGTTGGCGAAGTGAGGCCCGAGTCATGGAGGGCCGGTTTCCATCCGACGGCATTCTGGCGACGAAGCGAATCACTGATTTCGATAACGCCGCTTGGGCTATTCCTGCTCCCGTCCTAGCCATTCTTCTGGGCTGAACAGATCGGCGGTTGCTTTGGCGGGCTGATTTGCAGGTCCCGCG
>DATCEZ010000027.1:0-20119 GCA_036509775.1 Acidimicrobiales bacterium | reverse complement strand
AGATCAGTCGTCGACGATGTCCACGCTGGCCTGGACGCCGTCCTTGGCGCCGGCCACGTTCACCAACGTCCGGATGGCCTGGGCTGTCCGACCACGACGCCCGATCACCCGGCCCATGTCGTCGGGTGCCACGTGCAAGTTGAGGCGCAACCCGCCGCGGCGCTCCTCGGTCTCAATGACCACGGAGTCGGGGTCGTTCGACAGCGAGCGGGCGAGATACGTCAGCACGGCCAACGCGGTCCCGCCGTCCTCGTCGCCGATCTCGTTGCCCGCACCGACCTCGTCGTCGATGTCGTCACCATCGTCCAGGTCGTCAACATCGTCATCGATGTCGTCTGCGCCCTCGGACTGGTTGATGTCACCCGCTTCGTACAGGTCGGTCACTTCGCCCTCGCCGCGGCGAACTCGTCCCAGGCCCCGGAGGTCTTGAGGATGCGCTCCACCCGCTCGGTCGGCTGGGCCCCGTTGACCAGCCACTTGACCGCCTTGGCGTTGTCGATGTTGATCACGGCGTCCGGCTCGGCCGTCGACGAGCCCCTGGGCGCGTAGGTACCCACGATCTCGAGGAAGCGGCCGTCACGCGGCGATCTGCTGTCGGCAGCGACGACCCGGTAGGTCGGCTGCTTCTTCTTTCCCATCCGCACAAGGCGGAGCTTCACTGCCACGGACTAAATCCTCCACTGATCTGGACGTCTTGGCCGTCCATTCTGGCAGATGGCGGGGCTACCGGCCTTTCGGAGGGGTAACCCGCCCACCCTTCTTCTTCTTCTTGGTGCCCTTATTGCCGCTCACCACGGGCCGGGCGGGGGCGGGGGCGGGCAGGCCGGGGAAGCCCGAGGGCAGGTCACCACCCTCGTCCATGAGCTGGGAGAGCATGTCGAAGTCGGCGCCGGCGGGTGCCGCAGGCAGGCCCGCCGCCCCCTGCTGGGCCAGCTTGCGGGCGGCCCGACCGCTCATGCCGGCCATGTTCGGCATGCCGGGGAGGTTGGGCATGTTGCCCGAGGCCATCCCCTTCATCATCTTCTGCATCTCCTTGAACTGCTTGAGGAGGGTGTTGACGTCTTGAATCGACGTGCCCGAGCCCCGGGCCACCCGGCTGCGGCGAGAGCCGTCCAGGAGGGCGGTGTCGTTGCGCTCGGCCGGCGTCATGGAGCAGACGATCGCCTCCACCTTGGCCACTTCCCCGTCGTCGATCTGCCCGGCGGCCTGGCGCATCTCCTTGGACATGCCCGGCATCAGGCGCATGAGACCGCCCAGCGATCCCATCTTCTTGACCTGGCGCAGTTGCGAGAGGAAGTCGTCCAGGGTGAACTGGCCCTGCATGAGTCGGTTGGCGCTCTTGGTCACCTCTTCGGTGTCCATGGTGCGCTCGGCCTGCTCAATCAGGCTGAGGACGTCCCCCATGCCGAGAATGCGGTCGGCCATGCGGTCCGGGTGGAACAGGTCGAAGTCCGCCAGCCGCTCACCGGTGCTGGCGAACGCGATGGGCTTGCCCACCACGCCTTTGACTGACAGGGCGGCGCCACCCCGCGCGTCACCGTCGAGCTTGGTCAAGATGACACCACTCAGCGCGAGCGAGTCGTCGAACGCCTTCGCCGTGGCGACCGCGTCCTGCCCGATCATGGCGTCGATCACCAGGAACGTGTAGTGCGGCTGCGTGGCGTCCGAGATGTCACGGATCTGCTGCATCAGCTCGGTGTCGATCGTCAGACGGCCCGCGGTGTCGATGATGCAGATGTCACGGCCGAGGCGGCGGGCCTCTTCCAGGCCAGCCTTGGCGCAGGACACCGGGTCGGTCGCCTCGCTGAAGACCGTGACGCCGGCCTGTTGGCCGAGGACCCGCAGCTGCTCCACTGCAGCGGGCCGCTGCAGGTCGGCTCCCACGAGGAGCGGATTGCGGCCCTGCTGCTTCCACCACAGGGCGAGCTTGGCCGAGTTCGTGGTCTTGCCGGAGCCCTGCAGGCCGGCCATCAGCACCACCGTCGGCGGCCGCGAGGCGTAGGTCAGCTTGAGCGTGTCGCCGCCCAGGACGCCGATCAGCTCCTCGTGCACGGCGCGGACGACCTGTTGTCCCGGGGTCAGGCTCTTGGCCAGCGCCTCCGTGCTGACCCGGAGTCGGATGCCGTCGCAGAAGCGGCGGGCCACGCTGAGCTCGACGTCGGCCTCCAGCAGCGCTGTGCGGATCTCCTTGAGCGCCTCGTCCAGGTCCTCGTCGCTGATACGTCCTTTGCCCCGCAGGCGGGTGGAGATCCGCTCCAGGCGGTCGGACAAGGCGTCGAACATGGTCACTCACGTTAGTGGCGCCGCCGTCCGCAGCAGCGGCTGCCCGACGGGCCGGACCGGCACACCCCTACGCTCGCCGGCATGGGATCTCGCTCCCCCGACCTCCGATACGCGCCGTATGCCGGCCTGGCGGGTGTGCCGTCCGTCATCGTCGACGGGTCGCCCGCCCCGGGAACTGTGCTGTGTCTCTCGCACTGGCCCGGCATCGGCAGTCCGCCGGAGTTCACGGCGGACCTCTCGGCCGACATGGCCTTCCGCTATCTGGGCGCCTTCGACCGCCACGAGACCGCACGGGCCGCCTCGAACAACCATTTCGACCAGGACGGCCTGGTCGGCCTGTTTGCCCTCGTTGCTCCCGATGATGCGCTGGCGCGGCGCGCGGCACTAGTGGAGGTGGCGCGCGCCGGCGACTTCGCCGTCACGTCGTCCCACGCGGCGCGGCGCGTCTCGATGGCGCTGTCCGCCTTCGCCGATCCGGCGCGGAGCCCCCTGGCCCCGCTGCCTGCCCAGTACGACGACACGACGGCCCTCCTCTACAGCGAGCTGCTGGGCCGTCTCCCCGAGCTGTGTGACCGGCCCGACCACTGGCGGGACCTGTGGGCCGAGGAGGACGCCACCCTGCGCGCCTCGGAAGACGCCCTGGCTTCGGGAGCGGTGACCATCAGCGAGGTGCCCGAGGTCGACCTGGCCATCGTGCGGGTCCCCGAACAGGCACCACGGGGCGGCGGCCACCGCTTCGCCGGCCAGTGGGTCTCGGGCCTCCATCCCATGGCGATCAACAACGCCACCGAGCGCGGCGCCGTCCTCACCCTGCGCGGCAACCGCTACGAGCTCGCGTACCGCTACGAGAGCTGGGTGCAGTTCAAAAGCCGGGTTGTGCGCCCCCGGGTGGACCTCGCTCCACTGGCCGAGCAGCTGAGCGCCGCGGAGGCCGAGGCCGGCGGGACCGCCCGGTGGGTGGCCGAGTCGGTCTCGGCGCTCACGCCGACCTTGTCCCCGGCCGGCGGCGCGGAGAGCAGCCTCGCCCCGGGCGCCGTTGCCGCAGCCGTCGAGGCACATCTGCGGGCGGCCGCGCCGGCGTGGGATCCCTTTCGCATCACGCGCTGAAGCGCCGGGCCGGCCGACGGGACTCCGCATCCGGGGTGGCCCGTGCCCCGACGGCCCGGCAACAAACGGCTACCGTCTCGGCTCATGCACCCCGTCACCACGCGTCGCCGGACGCTCGCCCTCATGGCTCTGGCTGCCGCCGGCGCGCTCAGCCTCGCCGCCTGCAGCTCCTCGCCGTCCAACTCATCGAGCGCGGCGAAGGTCTCGTCCAACACCGGCAATGGCCACGACACCACGACCACATCGACCACACCCACGGCGACGCCCGCCACCATCACCCCCATCGCGGCCGCCGACCTGTCGCCCGCCGGCACGGCCGGGCAGGCACCGACCATCACCGTGCCGAGCGGCAACCCGCCCACGGGGCTCGAGAGCGCGGACCTCATCGTCGGCACCGGCCGTGAGGCGGCGGCGGGCGACCAGGTCACCGTTCAGTACGTACTGGCCACCTACTCCGCCGGGAAGGTGATCCAGTCCTCGTGGACGAGCCAACCCTTCACCTTCACGCTCGGTCAGGGCCAGGTCATTCCGGGCTGGGACCAGGGTGTCCCGGGCATGCACGAGGGCGGCCGCCGTGAGCTGATCATCCCGCCCAGCCTCGGCTACGGGGCCAATCCGCCCCAAGGGGCGGCGGGCATCGCGGCCAACGACACGCTCGTCTTCGTGATCGACCTCCTCAAAGTCTCCTAGCCGGGCGCCGGTGGACATCCCCGGCCACATTGCGGCCGTGCGCGAGGAGGGTGCGCTGATGGTGGCCGCGGTGGCGCAGGCGGATCCGGACGGGGCCGTACCCACCTGTCCGGAGTGGACCGTGCGCGACCTCGTCCGCCATATGGGCGGGGTGCACCGCTGGGCCACCGGCTTCGTCAGGGGCAGGACCGAGCCTCAGCAAGCCGACCTGGACGAGGTGGTCGGCACCTGGCCTGCGGACGCCGAGCTGGCCGTCTGGCTCGCCCAGGGGTGCGCCGACCTCGTGGCTGCACTGACGGAGGCGCCCTACGCGCTCGAGTGTTGGACCTTCCTGCCGGCGCCCTCGCCGCTCGCCATGTGGGCGCGGCGCCAGGCCCACGAGACCGCTATCCACCGGGTCGACGCCCAACTCGCCGCCGGCCTCCTGATCTCGCCCTGGGCGCCGGCCTTTGCCGCCGACGGCATCGACGAACTGCTGTCGTTGTTCGTCCCCCGGCGCAGCACCGCGCTGCGCGCCGACCCGGCGGTCACCTTGGTGGTGCGTTGCGCCGATGTCGATGCCTCGTGGCTGCTGCGCCTGGACGAACACGGCGTCACCACGACACCCAGCGCGGGCAGTGACCGGGACAGCGCGAACTGCACGGTGACCGGACGGGCGGGTGATCTCTACCGGGCGCTGTGGAACCGCGCTGGTGCGGGCGACCTGACCATCGTGGGCGAGCGCGCCGTGCTCGGTCAGTTCTCCGAGGGCGTGCGGATCCGCTGGTCCTAGCCGGGCGCCCCGCCGCTTGTCACACGGTCGGCGTCGTGTCCCGCCGGCGACCGAAGGTCCAATAGGCCAGCGACCCCGTCGTATTCGTGGTCGCCCAGACCCGCCACAGGCGCTTCGGTCCCCGCACGGCCGACTCGGGCCGGCGGCGGAGGTCGCGCAGGGTGAACCGGGCCAGGATCACGTGCACGACGAGGACGACGAGGAGCAGCCGCTTCTGACGATCGCTGAGGTCGAACGGGCCCCCGCCTTCCCCGCCGGTCCCGGCGGGCGGCACCGGCGGGTGGGGGACGGCTCCGTTCGTGGTCTCGCTGTGCTGCTCTGTCACGTCGGTCACTTCGTGCCCACTTTCATGCTCAATCCGAGGAGAGGAGAGCCTCGACGAACGCCTCGGAGTCGAAGTCGACGAGGTCGTCAGGCCCTTCACCGAGGCCCACGAGCTTGACCGGCACGAACAACTCGCGCTCGACCGCAATCACAATGCCGCCCTTGGCCGTGCCGTCGAGCTTCGTCAGGACGACACCTGTCACATCCACCGCGTCGGCGAATTGGCGGGCCTGGGTCAGGCCGTTCTGGCCCGTGGTGGCGTCCAGCACGAGGAGGACCTCCGTGACGTTGCCCGGGTCGCGGTCGGCGATCCGCCGGATCTTCTTCAGCTCCTCCACGAGGTTCACCTTGGTGTGCAGCCGCCCCGCCGTGTCGGCCAGCACGAGGTCGTTCTTCCTCGCCGCGGCGCGCTGCACGGCATCGAACACGATCGCACTCGGGTCGGCGCCCTCGGCCCCGCGCACAATATCGGTACCGGTGCGCTCGGCCCACATGGCGAGTTGGTCGGCCGCTGCCGCCCGGAACGTGTCGCCCGCCGCGAGGAGCACCGACTGGCCCGCTGCGTGCTGGCGCCGGGCCAGTTTGCCGATGGTCGTCGTCTTCCCGACGCCGTTGACGCCGACGAAGAGCCACACATCGGGTTGGCCCTCCCTGCCGTCGAAGCGCAGCGCACGCGACCCGACCGAGTCGAGGAGCTGACGGATCGACGTCCCCAGAGCCTCGAGCAGGTCGTCCCCGCCGCTGATCTCCCTGGTCTGCACCTTGGCCCGCAGCTCGTCGAGGAGGATGCCGGTCGTGCTGACGCCCACGTCGGCCCGGATCAGCGCTTCTTCGAGTGATTCCCAGGTGGCCTCGTCGATGCGACCCGACCGCAGCGCGGCCACGGCCCCGCTGAAGAGACCCCGCACGCCACCGAGACGGCTCCGGTACGAGGGCGGCGCCCCTGGGGTCTCGGATTCGGCGACCGGTTCGGCGACCGGTGCCGGAGCCGGTGGCGCAGCCGCCGTGGAGGCCTCGGGTTCTGCCCGCGTCGGCGCCGGGGGCGCCTGCGGAGGCGGCCGCGGCGGCGCGCTCGGCGGCGCGGTCGTCGTCGTCGTCGAGCCGCCCGAGCGGCGGCGGGAGCGCGTGAGCGCAATCCCTCCGAGGGCGACAGCCAGGAGGGCCACCACCACGACGAGGATGATGATGGTGCCGATCACGAGTGCGGCCCTTCGTACTCAATGTCGGGTCCGAGGTCGACGTCGGCGTCGGCGTCGGGCTCGAGCACGGGCTCTTCCCGGTTCGCTCCCGCTGCCGCCTCTTCTGCCGCCTTCACAGCCGCGGCCTCCTCGGCGTAGGTCGCCTCGTCGTCGTCCGCGCCGTACTCCGCCTCGTCCTCACGCGCCGCCCGCCGGGTGCGGCCGACGGCGGCCACCCCGGCGATGATGCAGATCACCGCCACCCCAATGAAGACGAAGGCCAGGGTGCCGGTCACGCCGGCTCCTTCTCCTTCTCGACTTTCTGGCTCACCACCTGCGATGAGCCTCCCGGTGCCATCGTCACGCCGTACAACGCGTCGGCGGTCTCCATAGTCCGCTTCTGGTGGCTCACGATGAGCAGCTGCGCCTCGTCCCGGAACTCGTGCACCAGGGCCAGGAAACGGCTGAGGTTCACGTCGTCGAGCGCCGCCTCGACCTCGTCCATCATGTAGAAGGGCGAGGGCCGGCTGCGGAAGACCGCGAAGAGGAAGGCCAGCGCCGCCATGGAGCGCTCGCCGCCTGACAGCAGCGAGACCCGCCGGACGTTGCGGCCGGCCGGGCGCACCTCAATCTCAACGCCCGTGTTCAGCAGATCGTCGGGGTCAACCAGCATGAGGCGCCCCGTCCCACCGGGGAACAGCATGGCGATCAACGTCGAGAAGTGCTCGTTGACGTCGGCCGCGGCGGAGGCGAACGACGTCATGATCTCGTGGTCGAGCGTGCGCACCACTTCGTGCAGTTCCCGGCGGGCGCCGCGGACGTCGTCGACCTGCGCCTCCAACTCCTTGTGGCGCTCCTCCAGCGTCGAGAGCTCCTCGAGCGCCAGCGGGTTCACCGGCCCCAGCGCCACCAGCTTGCGCTCCAGCTCGTCGGCGTGCTGCGGCAGCTTCGTGCCCTCGGGCGCCTCGGGCTCGGCCAACCCCGTCAACTCCTCGGGTGTGGCGCCGAGGTCGCGCGCTATGTGCTCGTGCAACGCCTCGAGCCGCAGGTCGACCTCGTTGGATTCGAGGTCGAGTGTGCGGGTGCGGTTGCGCACCGCTTCGAGCCGCTGCTCGGTCGTGTGCCGGTCCTGGCGCAGGCGCTCGAGCTTCTCGCCCCCGGCGCGCACCGCGTCGACCTGATCCTGGTAGTCGTGGCGCAGCGACTCGAAGACGCCGTCGAGCCGTTCGTGCTCGCGCTGGACGACGACCTCCAGCCGGGCCAGGGCGGCGCCTTCGGCCTCCAGTCGACGCCGCCGCGACGCCGCTGTCGCCCGTTCCTCGGCGTGGCCCTGCAGACGCCGCTCCACCTCGGCCTGCCGCTCGGCCAGCACACGGCGGCGCTCGACCACACCGGCCACACGCACCTCGAGCTCCTGACGGCTGCCCCGGAGGGCGACCCGACGCTCCTCGAGCGCCTCCCAGGCCTGGACGGCCTCCGCCAATTCGGGTAGCGATCCGGCCAGGTGCGCCTGCTCGGCCGTCACCTCGGCCAGGCGCTGGTGCGCCGCCTCCAGCGCGCCGCGGGCCTCTTCGAGCTCACCGGCCACGCGGCGCTGCTCCTCGGCGGAACGGTCCTTGTCGACCCGGCCCGCCTCGCAGGCCGACGCGTGACGGTCGCTGGCCCGCTCCGCACTGGTGCGGGCGTCACGGCAGCGGCCGAGGACGATGCGGCTCTCGGCCAACTGCGCCCGGGCCAGCTCGGCAGCGCCCGCTGCGTCCTCCGCCCGCCGGCGCGCCTCTTCGACCGAGGCGGCCGTGACCACGCTGGTAGCCGAGCGCACGCGCCACCCGGTGGCCGCGAAGCGGTCGCCTTCGGGTGTCACCACGACGAGATCGTCCCGGGCCAGGGAGAGGTCGATGGCCTCCTCCCAGCCGTCGACCCGCACGGCGCGGCCGACCAGGGTGTCGAGCACCGACTCGGCCGCCGCTCCCCCGTGCCGTACGCGCACATGGCGCCGGACCGGTTCGGCGCTGCTCCCGGCCGGAAGCTCCCCGACCCCGGCCGACGACGCTCGCGGCGTCAGGATGGCCCCCGTCACCCCGCCCTCGCGCAGGGTGGCCAGCGCGGCCTGGGCCGAGCGCCGCCCGTCCACCACGACGGCGGCGACGCCGGCACCGATGGCGGCTTCGAAGGCGGCGTCCCAGCCCTCGTCGATCTCCACCAGGTCGACCAGGGAGCCGACGACGCCGTCGACGTCACGCAGGAGCTCGCGCCCACCGGCGCCCTGCAGGTCGGCCAGCGCGCGCTCCAAGGCCTCCGCCCGGGCGGCGGTGCGGTAACGGCCCTCCTCGGCCTGATCGGCCGACACCTGGGTCGTCTCCGCCGCCTGCACGGCGGCTTCGAGCTCCGCGCTGCGCGTCGCCAGCTCGGCCGCGAGTGCCGCCGTCGCCTGCTCGAGCTCGTCGGCCTGCTTGGCCAGGAGGTCGGCCCGCACGGCGGCGCCCGCCGTGCGCTCCTCAAGGTTGGCGACCCTGGACCCGAGCGCGTCCATGTCCTGCTCTTCGCGCGCCGCGGCCCTGCCCACCGACTCAATGCGCGACCGCACCCGGGCCAGGGCCTGGTCCGGCGCGTCGTCGCCCAGCACCGTGGCCCAGCGGGCACGCAGCGTCGCCGCCTCGTCGTCGAGGGTCGTCAGCGCGGCCTCGAGCTCGGCCCGTTCGGGTGCACCGCCGGCTTCCTCCTCGGCCTGGGCCGTCAAAAGCTCGCTGGCCAGGCGGGCGGCCTCGGCCTCGAGGGTGGAGACCACGTCGACGTCGGCGGCCGCGTCGAGTGCGGCCACCACGCCCCGGCTCCGCTCGCGCAGCACACCCGTGAGCCCGCGGGCCCGCTCCACGAGTCCCTGCACCCGGCCCAGGGCGTTGGCCAGATCCTCCTCGCGGCGCGAGGACAACTCGGCCGTGGTGGAGGTCGCCTCGGCGTCCAGCCGCTCCAACGCCGTGTGGAGCTCGACCTCTTCGTCGCGGCACACGGCGAGGTGCTGCACGGCCGCCGCTCGCCGGGTGCTCAGGTCTGTCTGCTCTGCTCCGGCCAGGTACCGCCGCACCGTCAGCAGCTCCGTCGCCACGGTGTCGTGCGATCGGGCCGCCGCCGCCTGCTTCTCGAGCGGCCTGATCTGGCGCCGCACCTCGCGCACCAGGTCACCGAGGCGTTCGAGGTTCTCGGCGGTGCCGGCCAGCCGGCGCTCCGCCCGCTCGCGGCGTCGGCGGTGCTTCAGCACGCCCGCCGCCTCCTCAATGATGGCCCGCCGGTCCTCGGGCCGGGCGTTGAGCACGGTGTCGAGCTGGCCCTGGCCGATGATCATGTGCTGCTGGCGGCCCACGCCGGAGTCACTCAACAGTTCCTGAATGTCGAGCAACCGGCACGGGGCCCCGTTGATGGCGTATTCGCTGTCACCCGAACGGAAGAGCGTGCGGGTGATGGTCACCTCGGCCAGGTCGATCCCGAGCTTGCCCGCCGCGTTGTCGATGGTCAGCGACACCTCGGCCCGGCCCAGCTGCGACCGGGAGGAGGTCCCGGCGAAAATGACGTCCTCCATTTTCGCCGAGCGAAGCGAGCGCGGCCCCTGGGCGCCGAGCACCCAGGTCACGGCGTCGACGACGTTGGACTTGCCGCTCCCGTTGGGGCCGACGACCACGGTGACCCCGGGCTCGAATTCGAGCACCGTCGGGTCGGCGAAGGACTTGAAACCCTTCATGCTGAGCGACTTCAGGAACATCGGGGCGACCCTACCGGAGGCCTACGCCGCGGTGGGAGGCTCACACCTGGCAGTGCTCGCAGAAGAAGGTCGAGCGGCCGCCCGCCTTCACCCGCACAATGGTGTTGCGGCAGCGCCGGCAGGGCTGGCCTTCACGGTCGTAGACCTGGTGCGAGCTCTGGAAATCGCCCAACTCGCCGAAGAGGTCCCTGTACTGCTCGTCGGCCAGCGAGGAACCCCGGTGCTTAATGGCATCGGCCAAGGTCTCCACAATGGCCCGGTACAAGCGCCGAACCTCGGTGGCGGTCAGCGAGTCGGCTGCCCGGTCGTAGCGCAGGCCGGCCTGGTACAGCATCTCGTCGGAGTACAGGTTCCCGATCCCCGCCGTGAAGCTCTGGTCCATCAGGAGCGCCTTGACGCCCCCGTGGTGCTGGTGCAGCAGGGCCCCGAAGCGGTCCCAGCTCATGAGGTCCTCTATTGGGTCGAAGCCGAGATGGGCCAGCTCGGGGATCGCCTTGCGGATGGCGGTGCCGTCGCCGCCGGCGGTGCCCGAGACCGGGCTCAGCGGCGTGCCATCCGCCTTCAGGGGCGGCGTGGAGACGAACATCTCCCCGAAGGTGCGCGGGTCGACGTAGCGCAGCTCGCCGCCCTGGGTGAAGGTGATGATGACGTGGGTGTGCTTGGGCTTGGGGTCCTTGGCGGACTTGACCCGCAGCAGCTGCCCGCTCATCCCAAGATGCACGACCAGCGTGTCCCCGGTATCGAGCGTCAGCAACAGGTACTTGCCCAGCCGGCCCACCGACTTGATGGTGTGCCCCTCCAGCAGGGCCCGGAAGTGCTTCGCCGAGGCGTGGCGGCGCACTGAGCGGCCGTTGGACACGGCCACCGCCTTGATCTTCTTGCCCACCACCTCGCGGGACAGATCCTGGCGCAGCGTCTCGACTTCGGGCAGCTCAGGCACTTGTGAGGCCTTCCCAGGCCGCTCGCGCGGCCTCTTGTTCGGCGTCCTTCTTCGAGCGACCTTCGCCCGACCCCCAACGCGTCCCCCCCAAGAAGACCTCCGCCACGTAGACCCGGTCGTGATCCGGCCCCGAGCCCACCACGATGTAGCGAGGCGTCCCCTCGCCGTCGCGCACGGCTTTCTCCTGCAGGCGGCTCTTGTGGTCGAAGTCGTCGGGCTCCTCGCCGGCGCGCTCAATGGCGTCGCCCAGCTCGCGCAGCACCAGCTTGCGGGAGGCCTCCCAGCCGGCGTCGAGGTAGACCGACCCGAGGATGGCCTCGAAGGCGTCGGCCAGGATGGAGGCCTTGGCCCGGCCACCTGACCCTTCTTCCCCCCGGCCCAACAGGAGGACCTCACCGACCCCGAGCCGGGCGGCCACCTGCGCCAGGACGCGGGCGTTGACCACGGCGGAGCGGACCTTGGCCAGCTTGCCTTCGGCGAAGTCGGGGAAGCGCTCGAAGGTGTAACCGGCCACGATCAGGCCCAGGACGGCGTCACCCAGGAATTCGAAGCGCTCGTTGGAGGGCGCGCCGCCTTCCTGCTCGCCACACCAGCTCCGGTGGGCGAGGGCGTGCTGCAGGAGGCTCAAGTCGGCGAAGGAATGGCCAAGTCGCTCGGCCAGTGCGGCCGCCCCCTCAGCTCCCGGGTCAACCCGCCTCGAGCTTGGCGTAGACGTAGTCAACTGCGTCCCGGACCGTGCGCAGGTCCTCGAGGTCCTCGTCATTGATGCGGAACCCCACCGTTCGTTCGCCCAGCTCCTCTTCTAGGGCTTCGACCAGCTCAATCAGGGCCAGGGAGTCGGCGTCGAGGTCCTCCACGAAGGAAGCGCCCTCGGTGATCGACGACGGGTCCGTCTCGAGGATGTCGGCCAGCTGGTCCCGGATCAACTCGAAGACCCCGTTGCGGTCAAGAGGGCCCTGATTGGTGTGGGTTTCGGCTGGCACGGCGACAGTGTACGTCCCGCCGGGCCGTAATTGCCCGTTTGTGCCCTTTGAACTGGCTTTTTACGCCTATTCGACCGTTCGGACCGCCGCCGCCACATGGTCGGCCAGCCCCCGGGTCGCGCATTCGTGGGCCACCAGGACCGCGTTCATCATGGCGGTCGCATTGGAGGACCCGTGGCTGATGACGCACACCCCGTCGGTGCCGAGGAGCATGGCCCCGCCGGTGTTCTCGGGCTCGAACTGGGCCGCCACGGGCAGGAGGTGTGGGAGCAGGACCCCCGCCGCCTCCGTGGTCGCCTCGTCGGTCGAGAACACGCCGAGCAGGGTGTCGAAGAGGAAGCGCAGCGATCCCTCCAGCGCTTTGAGCGCCACGTTCCCGGTAAACCCATCTGTGACGATGACGTCGGCCGGCGAGGGCAGCAGGTCGCGGCCTTCGAGGTTCCCGATGAACTCGAAGCCGCCCGTTCCCGCGTTGCCAGTGCCCCGTCCGGCCGCCTTGGCCGCCTCCACCAGGAGGCCGTGGGTCTCCTTCACCAGCGGCGTGCCCTTTGTCGGCTCCTCGCCGATGGAGAGCAGCCCGACAGAGGGGGCGGCGGTGCCGAAGCGGGCGGACACGTAGGCGGCCCCCATCTGGGCGAACTGCACCAGCATGGCGGGCGTGCACTCGGCGTTGGCGCCGGCGTCGACCAGGACGGCCGGGGTGCGACCCAGCCGGGGCAGCGGCGTGGCGATACAGGGACGGACGACGCCGGGGAGCCGCCCCATGCGCAGCAGTGCCGAGGCCATGGTGGCACCCGTATTGCCGGCCGAGACCATGGCAGAGGCCTTCCCGTCACGCACGAGCTCGGCGGCCCGCACCAGGGAGGAGTCCTTCTTGCGGCGCACGCCGCCAGCCGGGTCCTCGTCCATACCGATGACCTCGGTGCACGGCAGGAGGTCCAGGCCCAAGGTGTCGCCCACCAGGTCCGGTGGGCCGACGAGCACAATGCCGACGCCGTGCTGCTCGGAGGCCCGGCGGGCCCCCTCGACGATCTCTCCCGGAGCCAGGTCGCCGCCCATGGCGTCGACGGCGACAGGGAGCGTGGCCAGCGTCTCGGGGCTCGGACGTTCGCCCCGGCGGCTCAAGTCAGTCGACCTCGACGGCTTGGCGTCCCTTGTACCAGCCGCAGCTGGGGCAGACCACGTGGGGCGTCTTGGAGGCCTGGCAGTGCGGGCACACGCTGCGGGGTGGTCGCTCCAGGCGCCAGGCCCCGGCCAGGTGACTGCGGCCCTTGGCCTTGGACTTCTTCTTCTTGGGGACGGCCATGACAGGACTCCAACGATCGATTCGGGCGCACGAGCGCTCTCGGACGGTGCCGGACCGGGACGGACCGGCTACCGGAGCACGTCGAGATTAGCCCACCGGGGGTCGCGTGGGGCAACGCAGCCGCAGTCGCCCTCGTTGCGGTTGGCCCCGCACTGGGGGCACAGGCCGGCGCAGTCGTCCCGGCACAGCGGCGCCATGGGCAGCTCGAGGACCACCGCGTCGCGGGCCAGCGGCCCGAGGTCGATTGTCTCGTCGACGATCGGGTACAGCTCCTCGTCCGAGGCGCCCGCCAGCGGGGCGTCGGCGAAGCGCTCGTGGACCGGAATCCGCAGCTCGCCCGTGACGGGCTCGGCACAGCGGCGGCAGATCCCCGACCACGACGCCGTGACCGTCCCGGTGACGTCGATCCCACCCTCGAAGGGCATGAGGGTCACGTCGACCTCGATCTCGGCACCGGCTGGGACCACGCTGCGGCCGGGGTCGATCCCGGCCTCCTCGATCGGGCCGGCCTGGGCGACCTCGCCCCGCCGCACCTCGTGCACCGGCGCTCCGGTCGAGCGGCGAAGCCGCGCCACATGGACGACAAAAGGATCGGCGGTCATGAGCGGTCGCTCACGAAGAGCTGTCCTGGTCGAAGAAGCCGTCCTCCTCCGTTCTGGGTGCGTCCACAATCGGCGCGGTGTCGACGGACGGCGCGGCCAGCCGAGTCCGGCCCGCCTGGACCGTCCGGGTGAGCCGGTCCAGCACGATCTCCATGCCGGCCAACTTGGTGTCCACGAAGTCCTCGGCCTGATGGCGGAGGGTCCGGGCCTCCTCGTTGGCGTCGTCGAGGATGCGTTGCGCCACCGAGTTGGCCTGGCGCACGATCTCGGTGCGCTGGACCATGTGCTCGGCCTGGGCCCGCACGTCGTCCATGAGCGCGTCGGCCTCGCGGTTGCGCTCGGCCATGAACTCCTCCCGCTCGCGCAACAACCAGCGGGCCTGGCGCAGCTCGTCGGGCAGGCATTCGATGGCGGACTGCACCAGCGAGGTCACCTCCTCCCGCGAGACCATGACCGACGAGGAAAGGGGCATCGACTTGGCCACGGCCAGAATGTCGAGCAGTTGGTTCAGGATCGACTCGATCCCAACCTCCTCCACCGGCGGCTCGTCGTCGACATCGAGGAATTGGTCGCTCATCCGTCTCCACCCCCCGGGTGCCCGTCGGCGAACTTGGCGGCGATGTGCTCCGCCACGACCTTGGGCACGAAGGCGGAGACGTCACCGCCGAAACGGGCCACCTCGCGCACGAGCTTGGAGGCGACGAAGGACCACTCGGGGCTGGTCGGGATGAAGATCGTCTCGACGCCCGAGAGATGGTTGTTCATCTGGGCCATCTGCATTTCGGCTTCGAAGTCCGAGACGGCCCGCAGGCCGCGCACGATCGCCGAGGCGCCGACGTCACGGGCGACGTTGACCAACAGGGTCGACATGGAGATGATGCGGACGGAGGGGAGATGGGCCACCACCTCTTCCAACATCGTCTCGCGCTCCTCCAGATCGAAGAGCGCCGTGCTCTTCTGGGGGTTGCGCAGTGCGGCGACCACCACTTCGTCGAAGAGATGGCTGGCCCGTTCGACGATCTCGAGGTGCCCGTTGTGGAAGGGGTCGAACGACCCCGGGAAGAGGCCTACCTTCACGAGTTGTCAGCGCTGCGATGAGCCACGGTGACGAGCGTACCGCCGTACCGGCGCTCTCTCGCGACCACCCAGGCCTCGGGCAGGACAATTGGCGCCGCCGATTCCATGACGACGGCGTCGGCCCGCAGCGCGCCGAGCAGCGCCGGCCACTCCTCGAAGTCGTAGGGCGGGTCGCACAGGGCGAGGTCGAACGGCCCGGCCGCGGCGGACTCGAGCCAGCCGGGCAGCGCGGCCCGCACGAACGTCACCGGCTCCTCGTGGAGCCCCACCGCCGCCAGGTTCTGGCGGACGGCGGCCAACGCGTCCGCGTCGAGGTCGACGAAGGTGGACGACGCCGCCCCCCTGGAGAGAGCCTCGACCCCCAGCGCGCCACTGCCGCAGAACAGGTCGACCACCGTCAGGCCCTCGACACCACCCTGGGAGCCCAGGATGTCGAAGATGGCCTCGCGCACCCGGTCCGACGTCGGCCGGACCGTCCTGGGCAGCTTGGCGGGCAGCCGGCGCCCACGGCTCCGGCCTCCGATGACCCGCATCGCCCTCACACTACGGCGACGTGACCCGTCAGCTCCCGCCGCGGTCAGCTCTTGAAGAGGTACTCCTCCTCGTCCTCGCTCAGCAGAAGCCCGACCTCGTCGGCGAGGTCGGTGTGTGCCTGCAGTTGGGGATCCGCATCGACCATGGTCTCGGCCACCTGGCGCGCCTCGTCCAACAGCGCCATGTCGCCGGCGTCGGTGAGCGAGGCCAGCCGCAGATCGCTCTGCCCCTTCTGGCGGGCGCCGAGCAGGGTGCCCTCGCCCCGGACGCGCAGGTCCGCTTCGGCCAGGGCGAAGCCGTCGGTCGAGCCCGCCACGGCGGTGAGCCGCTCGTTGCCCTCCTCGCCGCCCAACAGGTAGCACCAACTGGCGGTGCCGCCCCGGCCCACCCGGCCGCGCAGCTGGTGCAGCTGCGCGATGCCGAAGCGGTCCGCGCTCTCGACGACCATGACGGAGGCCTCGGGGACGTCGACGCCGACCTCAATGACCGTGGTGGCCACCAGGACGCTGAGCTCGCCGGCGCGGAAGCGGTCCATCACCTCCTCGCGGGCGGCCGCCGCCATCTGACCGTGCAGCAGCCCGACGGGCAGGCCCGACAGCTCCCCCGCGCTCAGCCGCTCGAACTCCTCGCTGGCCGACTTGGCCTCCACCCGCAGGGAATCGCTGACGAGCGGGCACACCACGAAGGCCCGGTGACCCGCCGCCACCTCCTCGCGCACGCGGTCCCAGGCGGGCCGGTCCCCGCCGGGCGCATCGCCCGGGAGCCACTCGGTCGTGACTGGTTGGCGGCCGGGTGGCATCTCGTCGAGGGTGGTGAGGTCGAGGTCGCCGAAGATCACCATGGCGGCGGTACGCGGAATGGGCGTCGCCGTCATGACGAGCAGGTCCGGGTCGCCGTCGGTGCCCTTGGCCCGCAACGTCGCGCGCTGCTCCACCCCGAAGCGGTGTTGCTCGTCGATCACGACCGCGCCGAGGGAGCCGAAGGCCACCTCCTCGGTCAACAGGGCGTGCGTCCCGACGACGACGCCCACCGCGCCCGAGGCCAGGCCTTCGAGCACTGCTGTGCGCGCCTTGCCCTTGATCCGGCTGGTGAGGAGCTCGACGCGCACCTCGCCCCCTCCCATGCCGCCGGGGCCCTCGAGGTCCCCGAGCAGGGCCCGCACGGCGGCGAAGTGCTGTTCGGCCAGCACCTCGGTCGGCACCATCAGGGCGCCCTGGTGCCCGCTCTGCACCGAGGCGAGGAGCGCGGCCAGCGCCACCACCGTCTTGCCCGAGCCGACGTCTCCCTGCAGCAGACGGTGCATGGGGAACGGCCCGGCCATGTCGGCCACAATGACGGCCAGGGCACGGCGCTGTGCCTTGGTGAGCTCGTAGGGCAGGCGGGCCAGGAACCGGGCTACCAGCGTGTCGCTCACCCCTCCGGTCACCTCACGCGGCGACACGGTGTGGTGCAGGGCGCGGGCGTTGACCTCGAAGGCGCGCCGGCGCAGCACCAGGGCCAGCTGCAACCGGAAGAGCTCGTCGAACACGAGGCGGCGGCGCGCCGGCTCCACGACACTGAGCGACTCGGGCCCGTGAATGGCCCGGAAGGCGTCCGTGCGGTCCCACAGGTCGATGCGGTCCCGCCACTCGACGGGGAGCGGGTCGGCGAATTCTCCGGCCCGTTCCAGGGCTTCGGTGACGAACTCCCCGATCTCCCACGACGTCAGGCCGGCTTTGGCCGAGGCCGGGTAGACGGGGAGGATGCGCAGGGTCCGCCGTGCCGACGTCACTCCGGCCACCACGTCCACGACGGGGTTGGTCAGCTGGCGGGCGCCCCGGTACTCCGTCACCTTGCCGAAGAAGATCGCCTCGGTGCCCGGCTCGAGCTGCTTGGCCCGCCAGGGTTGGTTGAAGAACACGATCTTGAGCCGGCCCGTGCCGTCACGCACCACGACGTCGACGACGGCGCGCCCCGTCCGGGCCCGTCGTACGCTCGCTGACTGGACGGTGGCCAGCACGGCCGCCTCCTCGCCCACCTGAAGGTCCGAGACATCGGCCTGCCGGGTGCGGTCGATGTAGCGGCGGGGGTACGTGGTCAAGAGGTCGAGGACCGTCTCGACACCGAGCTCGGCCAGCCGCCCGGCTTTGCGCTCGGACACCGACTCGAGCACGGAGACTTCCCGCAGGCTCAGGTCGCTGAGTGTGCGGCCGTTACTCAATCCCCAGCAGGTACGGGTAGAGAGGCTGGCCGCCCTGGTGCGCCTCGAGCGCCACCTCGGGATACTCCTCGCTGAGCCACTCCTCAATGCGCCGGGTGTCGGCCACGCGGGCCCCCTCGCCCTCAATGAGCGTCACGAGCTCGTGTGCCGGCGTGAGCAGGCGGCTCAACAGCAGGCGGGTGCAGACGACGACGTTGTCGGAGACGGCCACGACGCCGTCGCGCGAGATCCCGATGAAGTCGCCCTCGTGCACCTCGCCGGCGTCGGTCACCGAGTCGCGCACCGCCCGCGTGACCTCGGCCGGCACGACGCGGGCGGCCGACTCGGACATGGAGGCGACGTTGGCGTCGGCCCCGGCCGCCGGGTCGTAGGCCAGCAGGGCGGCGAAGCCCTCGACGATGGAGCCTGTCGCCACCACCCGGACAGTCTTGGCACACAAGGCGTCGACCTGGTCGGCCACCGGCCGGATGTTCTTGTTGTTGGGCAGGATCACCACCTGGTCCGAACCGATCGACTCGACCGCCTTGACCAGGTCCGCCGTGGCCGGGTTCATGGTCTGGCCGCCTACCACCAGATGGTGGACGCCGAGGGAGCGGAAGATGCGGCCGATGCCGTCGCCCGAGACGACCGCCACCACGCTCGTCGTGGGTGCGGGCCCCGCGTCCTCGGTGTTGGGTCCCGCTCCGGGAGCGCCCACGCTCTCGCGCACCCAGCGCTCCTCCTCGACCTGCTCGTCGAGGTCGGTCACCCTGATGCGATGGGGACGCCCCGTGTCCACGCCGGCCTCAATGGCGGCGCCGATGTCGTTGGTGTGGATGTGGCAGTTCCAGATCCCGTCGCCGCCCACGACGACGATGGAATCGCCGACGCCGGCCCAGACCTCCTTGAAGTCCTCAATGGAGTCGTCGGGCGCGCTGAGGAAGTACATGACCTCGTAGCGCAGGTCGCCCAGCGCGTGCTCCTCGCCGCCGTGGCCGTTCTGACCCTCGGCTCCTGTCGCCCACGACCCGTTCAGGGCGCTGAGGTCCGGAGCATCAACGCCCGACGGCTCGGGCAACGGTCGGCCGTCGAGCACCAGGAGGAAGGCGTCCAACAAGAGCAGATACCCGCTGCCGCCGGCGTCGACCACGCCGGCCTGGGCCAGGACCGGCAGCATCTCGGGCGTGCGGGCCAGCGCCTCGGCCGCCTCGTCCCGGGCACTCTCGACGACGCCCAGCAGGTCCGAACCCTGTGCCGCGCCGCTGGCCGCCGCCGAGGCGACCGTCAGGATGGTCCCCTCGACGGGGCGCACCACGGCCCGCCGGGCCAGCTCGGAGGCGTGGCCGATGGCATCCACCAGGACCTCGGGACCGACTCCGGCCTCCCCGGCGGCCGCCATGCGCTCGCTCATGCCGCGCAGGAGCTGGGAGAGGATGACGCCCGAATTGCCCCGGGCACCCATGAGGGAGCCGTGCCCGATGGCCTTGCACACCTCGGGCAGTCCGGCCCCGGCCTCGACCTCCGCCAGCTCGCTGACCACGGCCTCGAGGGTCAGGGCCATGTTGGTGCCCGTGTCCCCGTCGGGCACCGGGTAGACGTTGAGGCGGTTGATGTCGGCCTGGTGCAGGCGGAGGGCGTCGCGGTAGCCCCCCATGACGGCGCGGAGATCGTCGGCGCCCAACGTCGCCGAAGAGGTCATGGCAGGGGATGCTAAAAGGTCCAGCGGATAGGTGCTGATCCCATCGGCCAGTGGCGGCAAAGGTGACGAGCCGCAGAATGGCTTTCCTGCGCTGTCACATCCGATCCCTACTTTCGGAGCCGTGGCCCGAATGACCACCTTTCGCTTCACCGCAGAGCCAGATGCCAAGGGCGCCGCGGCCTTCCGCCGCCATATGGGGGCGCGCCGGTTTGCCTACAACGAGTGCCGTCGGGCGGTAGTCGCAGCCCTGGCGGCCAAGCGAGTCGACCCGGCGACCGTGGTGCCGTGGAGTGGTTACTCGCTGATCAACTGGTTCAACACCTGGAAGAAGACCGAGGCGGCTGGCCGCCGCTTCGCTGTCGACACGCAGGGGTGCGCCGAGCTTGTCGACGTCGGGCTCTCGTGGCGCAAAGAGGTCTGCGCCCAGGTCTTCGAGGAGGCGGCTGTCGACCTCGGAAGGACCCTCGCCGCGTTCTCGGCCTCCAAGAAAGGGGAACGCAAGGGCACCCCGGTCGGCTTCCCGCAAGCCAAGAAGAAGGGGCAGGCGCGAGGGACGTTCCGCCTGCGCAACAAGCCCTCGTCCTCCGGCGCCCCGTCGATCCGCCTCGGCGAGGCCGGGGCACGTTCGCTCACCCTGCCCTTCATCGGGGTCGTCGCAGTGCGGGAGAACACCCGGGCGCTCCGGCGT
>DATCEZ010000026.1:0-16644 GCA_036509775.1 Acidimicrobiales bacterium | reverse complement strand
GCGTCTGGGGCGGGACGTCGGCGCGTCAGCGCCGCCAGCTGAGGCGCCAGCGCCCGGTGACATCGATCGATCCCGATCCGGTCGATCGAGCCCTTAGAAGATTCGCCGCCACCGCCTGACCACTGCGGACCTCGCCGGGGTGATTCCTGACGCATCACCCCGGCGCCGTGATCACAGGATGATCACAAGCGGTGGCGGAACGGACGGAACGGCCCAAGACAGGTCAGCATTCAGCCCTTGGATTAGGCCTGGTCAGCCGGACAAACTGGGACAATGCCAGATGGACCAAGACCGGTCCCGAAGGACTGGGGGTCAAGAGGTCCCGGGTTCAAATCCCGGCAGCCCGACTGGAAAGAGCAGTTCAGGAGGCATTTCTGTTCGAGCCCTTCGGGGCCGGACGATTTGTCCCCGCGTTTCCCCGCGCGACAGAGAGCTTTGTCGGTCACCAGCGGACCACAGCGGTTCGGTCGAGACCTCGGACCGAACGAGATCCATCGCATGCGAAAGCTCTCGAGTTGCCCCAGCCCAGTTAGGCCCTCAAGGTGGTCGACGCACGTCCACACCCGCCACCAGCGGTCACCCGATGGCGCGAATCACCGCCCGGTCCAGTTCGGCGTCTCCATGCGGCGGGTCACGTGTGGCGTCAAGCCACACGAGCGAGGGGAACGCCAGACTCCGGTGCGATCTACCGAAACCCACAGTCCGGATGTGTACGTCTGGGCGCACTCCCTCGGAATGAGTATGACGCGACTAAGCGCACCGGCACATCACCCGCAAGGGTGTTTGTATCCCTGGAACCCATCCGGATCCCACCAGAAACTCGGGCGGACTCATTTCCTTGATTTGCCGGCGGATTCTGGCCTGCGATTCAGATCTACTGTGGGGCGGACAATGAGCATTGAATGGATCGCATCCATCGACCAAGACTTGGTCTCTGAAGTCCAATTGGCCGACGGGTGGCACACGATCGACGTTCCCAGCTTCATTGTGAGCCCACAGGACGCCTCCTTCTCCTTCGATGAGACCGTGGCCCACACCCATACGTCGCCACGGACCAGGGTCGTCGTGGGGCCACTGAGCGCCGTGCTCGCTGTCGCGTTCCCGAGCTGATCCGCCCGAACTGCACTCGACGATTCTTTGAGGGCTGAAGCTTGGGCCGCCGCCCGTACGCTGGACCCATGAGGGGCTTGGATTGGTGGGAGGGTGCGGCCTGTCGGGGTCAAGGCATCCGCTACTTCTTCCCAGAGACCCCTGACGATCTCGCTCGAGGTCGTGCCATCTGCGACATGTGCCCGGTACGGGCGGAATGCTTGGAATACGCCGGACGGAGTCCGAACCCCCAGGGGGTCTGGGGCGGTCTCACGGAGCGGGAGCGGCGTCGGCTTCGGCCTTGGGCCGCCTGACGTGAACGCCTGAGTCAATCGCCGGGATCTTCAGAACTCCCGAAGCCCCGCCAGCCTCTCAAGTGCTCCACCTGACTCATCCCCTTTTGGCCGAGCGTCCGACCGTCCCCAGGCGAGGGGGCCCGTTGCGATTGCGCCTCGACCGAAGAAGGCGGCATCCTGAGACCATGGCATCGGGAACACATGGTCAGGCTTGGGAGGATTGGGGTGAGGTCGATCCGCTGTTCGCCATCTTGACGGAGCCCAAGTACCGACACGGGGGCGGAGACGTCAACGAGTTCCTCCAGGGAGGACAGGGCGCCGTCAGAGACCTCCTGGACCAAACGGACCAGCTGAAGATCGGCATCGACCGAGACTCCGCCCTTGACTTCGGGTGCGGTGTGGGAAGACTGACGGGCGGTCTCGCCGATCACTTCCGCAGAGTTGTTGGTGTCGATGTCGCACCGAGCATGCTCGACACGGCCAGAACACTTCATTCGGAACGGGACAACTGTGAGTTCGCGCTCAATCAAGCCAATGATCTGCGATGGATACCAGACGCGTCATTCGATTTCGTCCTGTGCCTCTTGGTTCTGCAACACCTCGATTCAACTGCGTCCATGGAGATGTTCTTGCGGGAGTTCGTCAGGGTGCTCAGACCCGGCGGCGCGATCGTCGTACAACTTCCGTCGAGTGTTCCCGCCCACAGAATCCCTTTGCCGAGTTGGAGGACCCGCCGCGGCCTGCAGATTCGCACGGCGAGGCTTCTTCGACGGCTTGGTGTTCCAGCCAAGGTGCTCTACCGTCGATTCGATTGGGTCCCGCAGATGACCCTTCTGGCACTCCCCGACGAGAGGACGAGGAAGATTCTGGAGGACGCGGGGGGAAGGATCGTGCACGTGACTCCGGCAGCGGCGGACTCAGGCGGCACGATCGACAGGACCTACTTCGTCACTCGCTGACCTCATCACGATGGGCCGTTCGTGGGTCAGCGCTTTACTCCCTTTCGGTAGCTGAACCCCGAATCAAGACTGCAATGGGGGAGGCATCCCGGCAGTTCGCGGGCCGTTCGCGAACGAACTGGTCTTCTTCAACCCCCTCGTCACCACCTTGCGCAGTCGTTAGCGTCAGCGCGGTCCAAACGGCTCGACGCGCAGGAGGCCCTGCCAATTGCGGAAGGTGCATCACCCCAAAATCGTGCAACGGTCAGACGGTCGTTGGCTCGTGTCCTGCCAGGACTGCGAGCGGGACCACGACTCGACCACTGACGGCATCAACAGTCCCGTGGATTCCTTCGAGGCGGCAGAGCGCCTCTGGGAGAGCCACTGTGAGCGCCGGAGTTCTCCGGTTCGCCGAGGCGTCTGACACCTCGTTCGGCACCGGCACTGACGGGATGCTCGATCTCTGATTCAGGCAAACACCCAGATCATGAAGCCGACCAGCGCCCAGGGGACGATCGCCAGCAGGACCGCGAGCGTCGCCCACCATCCGAACGATGCCTCCGTCGAGGTGACCTCGTTCCCCGACCCGAAAAAGCACAGCTGCTCATTGAACGTGAGCCGGCTGCGGCTGCGAAGCAGCATGGGCGGGGCGTGGCTCAAAGTGGGATGAGCAGTGTTCACAGGTACCGACCTCCTGCAGACGGGACTCCAGCGGGCTGACAAAGATTACTGAATCCTGAGGATTTACACAACGAATGCACAACACTGGTTCTCACAGGCTGCATATGCAGACGTATCCGTGCCCAACGGTGCGCGATCTGTCGGTTGACGCGGTGCTCGGTCTGATGGCGGAGGCTCGGGTCCGGACAGCCCGACCGGCCGTACGTGAAGGATCCTCGAGCGCGAAAGCGGCCCCCGCCCGAAGGCAGGGGCCGCAACCCTGACGATCTGTCTCTCGACTCGGGACGTGGCACCCTTGAGCCCGTTCTCAGTCAGGCCACCACTCCAGCGGGGCAACCAGCCCATCGCTGACCTTCATCCAAAGCTCAATCCGATGGTCCTTACAGGTCCACAACGGACCCACCCGGCCTTCGGCATCGATCCCCGTGGCGTTGTGCACACGGGTCAGCGCCCGGCCGCACCCGTTCCTCGAGCAGATCCCGACCTGCTCGTCCATGTCCTGCTGCGCCCAGTCCGGCTCAAATGTCATTCCGCTCCGCCCAACCTTGTCCGGTGCAGAAAATACAGCGGTTTGCATCGCTGCGTTCCAAACGCCGCCTCCGTCACATTTCGTTCATCGGGCGGTCACGGCCGATCCAAGAGAAATCCCCCTGCTCCGGGTCGCGATCGAATGGCTCGAAGTAGCCGGTAGATTTCGCTGTACCGGGTCACGTCTCACCGTTCCACGTCAGTCACGAGTCGTGGCGGTACGTGGCCCGGAACTGATCCGGTCCTCCCTTTGTCGGCGTCCCGCCCCCAGGTGCCTCCCAGGGCTGTGACTGCCACGGACCCACGAGGTGCCGCATCTATCCTGCCGTCACATGCGGCCGCCGCGATCGCCAGGTTGGGCGGACATCGTCGGGTCGGCACTGCCCGTCCTGGCGGTCTCGGTACCGACGATGATCATCGAGGAGGACTGGCACGGCCGGCCGATGATCGACCCATCGACCCATCGACCCATCGACCCATTTGTGGATCATTGCGGGCTCTATCGTCGCGGCCGCGTTCTTCTGTGGAGGCGCCATCGTCGCTTTCCCGAGGCCGTCCGCCCCAACCAGATATGCAGCAGCGACAGGGTTCGTCGCGGTCGCGGTGCTGCTGATCGGCGGCCTCTCCCGCAGGCTCTGGCTTGTGCACGAGAACGTGTCCGTTGCGGTGCAGCATCTCTGGCTTCTCGGCGTCGTCGCTGCGGTGACCATGAGCATCGCTGGATCCCTCCTCGGGCGACAGCTCACCCGCTGACACGCCGGCACAGCGCGAAGGCCCTCGGCGACCCGCCCCCAGGGTCCACCCGGAGAAATGCAACAAAGGATGGACAATCCTTGGGCCAAACGGGCGTTGGACCCACAATCGCTGGTCACACGGCACGTTTTCGACACAACGGCTTGGGAATGGCCGTAGAGAGGCGCCGACGGCGCCGGAACGGAAGGTGTGTCGTGGAGAATCGCCGCCGTCTACATCGCCAGCCCGCAGGCTGGGCCGCGTCGGATCAGCTCGCGGGGGAGCAGGCGGCGGGTTGGCGCGATTGCCGGGTCGTCGACATCTCCATGCTCGGTCTCGGAATCACCGTCGACCATCCGGATCCCTCCGAACTGACGGGACGTCTCGTCTCGGTCAATCTCCCCAGCGACGGGAGCTGCGTGAACGTTCGCCTCGAAGGCCAGATCAAGAACGCGTCTGCGACGATGGGCCGAGACATACGCGTCGGCGTTGAGTTCATCCGCCTCTCCGAAACCGAACAGGCCATCACCGCCGTGCTCAGCGTCTTGAGCGACGTCCTCGTTGCCACCTAGACGCTCGCAGTTCATCTGATCGAAAAACAGCCAACGATCCTGTCGCCCTTCGAGGGGTCAGGAAAAGGGAAGGGTCAACATGGAATACCGCCGACGAGCGCCTCGCCAGCCGACCGCCTGGACCGGCTTCTGCCACATTGACGGTGAACCTGCTGCGATGTGGCGAGATTGCGAGGTCATCGACGTCTCCATGTTCGGCCTCGGGTTGACGTTCATCCATCCGCAGCCCTGGGAACTCGCGCACCGGCGAATCTTCGTTGACATCTCGGCCATCGGCGATGCCGTCAATATCCGGCTCGAGGGCGAAATCAGGGACGCCGCGTTCACCCTCGAGGGCGACATCCGGGTCGGCGTCGAGCTCGTGGGCCTCTCCCCGGCAGAGCTGGCGATCACCGCCGTCCTTGGCGGCATCAACAAGGACGACATGAAAGACGTGGCGCCGCGGCTGGCGCGTTGAGGAGACCAAGCGGCGAGCCTGGGCGGGGGAGCGGTCCTATCGAGGGTTCGAAGGCAACGAGTACTTCTCGAAGAACTGCCACATCGTCTCGTCCGCGTTGACGAGGATGATGCCCCGGCCGACGCCGGCCAGGATCCAGTTCTTCATCGGTCCCATGTTCAAGGGGCTTCCGGGCCAGACGTGACCCGATCCGGTGAAGCGCCACAGTGCGACTTCTGCGCCGGATCGGCAGTGCGTGTAGCTGATCGGTGTCGCCGTCTCCCCGGCGGAGATCGATCCCGCTGCACCCACGATCTCGGCACCGGTGACCGGCTTCTTGTCACATCCGTCCGCCTTGACCCATTGGTCGATGCCTTCCATCACCGAGAGCCGAAGCAGCGGATCCTTGTTCGGTGTCCCGTCGAACTTGGCAATCGGGTCGTCAACGCTGTGGAACTCCATGGTCGGGACGGACCGTGTCGGGTGGATGACCGGGATCTCGACCTGCCCGGAGATCGATGAGATTGCGGCAAAGTGGCCCGAGGCCTCCGCCGCCATGGCGTAGGCCATCATGCCGCCGTTGGAGATACCCGTCATGTAGACGCGCTTGAGATCGACCGGGGTCTTGGCGGCGATGTCGGAGATGACCTTGAGGAGGAACCCGACGTCATTGATGTGCTTCGTGACAGGGAGCCCGCAGCACATCCCGGCGTTCCAGCCGTACTGCGCGTTCTTGGCCACCGGATCCGGGGTCAAGACCTTGGAGATCCGGGTGCCGTCGGGGTAGGCCACCAGATAGCCGTTCATGTCCGCATTGGGGTCCATGTCCGAGGTGATCTCCTCGAGCTGCGCATTCTGGGTGGCACCGTGGAGGTTGAGCACCAACGGGAGCGGCTTCCCGGAAGCTGCAGCCGGCGGCACATGGAGGCGGTAGTCGCGCTGCCGGCCGTCGAAGGTGAGCGTGAAGACGTACGAACCGCTCTCCGATGCCAGCACCGGATGCGGTGCTGTGGTGGTCGTGGTCGCCGCCGCCGCCGCCGCGCAGCCCGCAATCGCCGTTCCCACAAGGACCACGAGAGCAGCCCCTGTGGCGAGGAGTATTCGTAGGCCCGCATGTGTGCGGTCTGCCCGGACGCCCATGGCAGAGCATCGCATGGCATCGGCCATTGCGCAGGGACGCGAGGCCGGGCCCGTGCGGGTGTTGCGTGCGTCAGCTCACCATCGACGGCCGGGGGCTCGCAGGAAGATCTTTGAAAGGCCGGTGTGGCTCAGGCCACCCGGCGACGGCGGATCATCCGACGCTCCATATCGGTGGTCCCGCCCCAGAGACCGGTCAGCGACTCATCGGACAGCGCGTAATCCAGACATTCCGCGCGCACCGGACACGTTTCGCAGAGTTCCCGAATGGCCCCGTAGTCGGACTTCGGGCCCCGAACGAAGTCAGCCGGCCCCTGCCCACGACAGGCGGCCCTCTTGTACCACTCTGACAGCAACGATCCTCCCCGCAATCCCTAGCTCCAATGAGGATGCTGACAGTGCCCTCCGGATCGAAATAGAGCCGACCGGACCCAACCAGCACAACGCACGGACAACGGCAGCGCAGGCCCGATGGGGGAGAGCTGCATCCGTGCGCAGTTGAGCCCCTCGGGTGCAACGCGGTTGCTCCGGAGCCCCGTCCGCAATCGGGCGACAATTCACCCTGCAACCCCTCGGACCCGTGAAGTCGAAATGGTACGTTGCGCCCGCTGATCCATTCCCAGGCACGAGGGGGCGAACGGATGCGGAGACAGCATCAAGCCGGCGCGCGCGCTGCGTCGAGTTCTCTGCTGCGCGCCGCGCTGATGGTCATCGCCGGACTGGCATCCACGCTGGTCGCCGTGACCACCGCACCGGTACCGGCGAGCGCGACCGGCATTGTGCCGCCATCGAATCCCTCCGTGAACGTGTCACCACAGGTCATGCCCGATTGCACGCTCACTCCGGTCGACGACACGAGCGCGGGATGTATCGATTCGGTGCTGCACAACATCAACTACGCCCGCTCGCTCGAAGGCCTCGGCCCCATGGTCCTCCCGAGCGGTTACGCCACCGACACGGTACCCATGCAGCAGCTGATCATCGCCGACGAGGAACGCGGCGACCGCGGCCTCTCGCAGTTCTCGGGCCTCGATCCATCCCTCAATACGCAGGCCCTCATCGGGGCGGCGGGCAACGCAGACCCCGCCCCACTCCTCACCTACGCCGTCAACGGATGGGGATCGAACTTCGCACAGGACTACACGCCGCTCGGAGCCGACTTCGCATGGATGTACGACGACGGCTACGGCGGCACCAACATCGAGTGCACCGCGCCAGGTGACACGCACTGCTGGGGACACCGCGACAACGTGCTGGGGCCGTGGAGCAGCGACGGCACGCACACGGCCCAGATGGGCGACGCCGACACGACCTCCGGTCAGTACACCCAGCTCTTCGCCAATCAGGTGGACCCCGCCGACGCCGACATCGATCCTTTGACGCCGAGTGCACTGCCCACGCCGTCGACCGCGGCCACACCCGACGTGGTCCAGGTCATGCCCGCCTCCTCGTCCGGCGCGGCGCCCGGCACGCCGGTCACGATCGAGGGCAACTACTTCAACACGGGGACAACGCCGCAGGTCTTCTTCGGAGGAGTGGCGGCCACCAACGTCCACGTGGACTGGGACGGCGAGCTCAGCGCCGACGCACCGGCGGACCCGGCGGGGACGGCCAAGGACCAGGTGGTGGTGACGGTCTCCACCACAGCCGGATCGTCGAGCGCCACCGGGGCGGCCCAGGTCAACGAATTCACCTATGCCCAGTCGAGTGCGCCGACCGTCGCGTCGGTCTCTCCGACGTCGGGTGCGGAGATCCCTTCGGGCAGCGTCACGATCCACGGGACGAACTTCGTCAACGGGGGAGTGGCCCCCATCGTCGACTTCGGGATGGTGGCCAGCATCGGCTCCATGACGTACAGCGGAAGCTCCATCACGACCACCATCCCGCCCAGCGTCGACCCCGGCACCGTCAACATCACGGTCACGACGCCGGCCGGCACCAGCACCGTCTCCGCAGCCGATCAGTACACATACACGGGGGGCGGAAGCACCACCGCCCCCGGCATCACCAGCGCCAACCAGACGACCTTCTCGGCCGGCACGGCCGGTGTGTTCAACATCACGACGACGGGGACCCCCGGGGTCAGCTCGGTCAGCGACACAGCCTTCAACGGCTGCATCCCGTCGACGCTTCCGGCCAGCGTGACCCTCGACTACACCGGCGGGACCACGGCCACCTTGGACGGGACACCACAGCCCGGTGACGGGGGGACCTTCACGGTGTGCCTTGTCGCCGCCAGCGGCGTGCTGCCCGTTGCCACCCAAGCCTTCACGCTCACGGTCGATGCGCCGGCGGCATCACCGCCAGCTCCCACACCGCCGCCGCCGGCAGTGACGCCCGCGCCACAGCACGGCTATTGGCTGGTGGGCTCCGACGGAGGCATCTTCACCTTCGGCTCCGCCCAGTTCCACGGTTCGACGGGGTCGATCCACCTGCAGCGCCCCGTCGTGGGCATCACGCCGACGGCCAGCCGGGGCGGCTACTGGTTGGTCGCCTCGGACGGGGGGATCTTCGCCTTCGGCACTGCGGGCTACTACGGGTCCATTCCCGGGAGCGGCCTCCATCCCGCCGGCTCGGGCCTGCCCCAGAGCCTGAACGCGCCCATCGTCGGCATGGTGCCGTCCTCCGACGGGGGCGGCTACTTCATGGTGGCCTCCGACGGAGGTGTCTTCGCCTTCGGCGACGCTCGCTTCGAGGGCTCCTGTCCGGGCATCGGCGGCTGCCGCGGCGCGGCGGTGGCCGTCGTGCCCGACGCCAGCGGCAACGGCTACTGGGTCGTGACGAGCACCGGCGGCGTGTACACCTTCGGTGACGCCACCAGCTACGGCCAGCCCGGCCAGCAGAGCTCGAACATCACGTCCGCCACGGCCACAGCGAACGGTGGCGGGTACTGGATTCTGGACGGCGCCGGGCAGGTTTTCCCGTTCGGCAACGCGGCAGCGCTCGGCGGCATGCCGGCCGGTTCTGCCGGTGGGTTCAACCCGGCATCCGCCATCTTCGCGACCTCTGACGGAGGTGGCTACTGGGTCGTGACAGCGCTCGGCAAGGTGTCCCCCTTCGGCGACGCGCCCAGCGACGGCGACATGTCCGGCACGCACCTGAACGGACCGATCGTCGCCGCCTCCGGCTCCTGACCCAGCTTCGGCGCGAGCCGTTGGCTACATTCGGTTCGCAGTGGCGCGGACACGCAGATGACCGGATCCTCGGCGGACCCACCGGGCACACGCGACCTCGGGTTGGCGACGTCGGAGGTGCGGCTCGCCCCGTACGACCCTGACTGGGCGGTCCTCGGCGTGCAGGAGTGTGCGACCGTCCGGGCGCTCCTCGGCGACACGGCGATCGAGGTGCTGCACGTTGGGAGCACGGCCGTTCCCGGAATCGCCGCCAAGCCGATCCTCGACATCGTGGCTGCGGTGGGGGACGACGTCCCGATCGACGAGGTGGTGGGCAGGTTGTGCGCCACGGGCGCCTACGGGTACGAAGGGGACCAGGGGGACGACGGGGGGGCTCCTGCTGGTGCGAGGCACGGGCGAGCTGCGCACGGTGCACGTCCACGTCGTCGGGACGGGCAGCCAGGCGTGGGTCGACTACCGGCGCTTCCGCTCGCTTCTGGTCAACGACGACGCGGCGCGCCGGCGCTACGAGTCGGTCAAGCGTCAGCTGGCGCAGCAGTATCCCCACGACCGCCGGGCGTACACCCGAGCCAAGGCCGTCGTGATCCGCGAGTTGTTGGACGCCTCCGAGCCGTGGCCAGGGGACAGACAGGCTGATTCGAACCTATGGTGGGGTCACGGACCGACCCCTCAGGGAGGGAAACATGGGAATCTTCCAGCGGGCCCACGACATCGTGCAGGCCAAGACCAACAAGGCGCTCGACGCGGCGGAGAAGCCCGACGAGATGCTCGACCTCTCGTACGAGAAGATGCTCGGCCAGATCACCCAGGTCCGCCGGGCACTGGTCGATCTGGCCGCGTCGAAGAAGCGCCTGGAACTGCAGCAGGAGCAGTTCCAGCACACCGTCGACCACCTACAGGACCAGGCTAAGCAGGCCCTGTCGGCCAACCGGGAGGACTTGGCCAAGGAGGCGCTATCGCGCAAGGCCGCGGCGCAGCAACAGATCGACGAGATGGAGCCGCAGCGCCAGCAGCTCGACGAGGAAGAGAAGAAGCTCACGACGACCCTCGACGCCCTGCAGAAGCGGGTGAACGACTTCCGCACCCAGAAGGAGACCCTCAAGGCCCAGTACACCGCGGCCAAGGCCGTTTCCGAGGTGGACGAGAGTACCGCCGGCATTTCGAAGTCGTTCAACGACTCTGGCGCCTCACTGCAGCGGGCGCAGGACAAGATCGCCACCATGCAGGCCCGCTCGGGGGCGCTCGACGAGCTGCTCGAGTCCGGCGTCCTCGAGGACGTGGGCGGCAGTACCGACGATATTCAGAAGGAGCTCGATCAGGTCGGCAAGGACGCGCAGGTGGACAACGAGTTGGCTGCCCTGAAGGCGCAACTGGGGACCGGCAGCCCGCCGGAGCCGGACGCGCTGGCCGCCCCGGCCGCCCCTGAGGCCGGCAGCGCTCCCCAGGAGTCGACGCCGGCCCCGTAGTCAGGCGGGGGGCGTGGTCCCTACGAGGTGCGCCACGGCATCGGCCAGTTGGGGGCCGCAGTCCTCCTGGAGGAAGTGCCCCCCGTTCGCAATGGTGACGTGCGCCCGTCCGGCCGCACCGGGCACGTGGGCCTGCAGGACCTCGGCCCAGCCGCGGGTGGCGGGATCGCCGTCGGAGAAGGCGGTCAGGAACGGGCCGTCGAACGCGGCCAGCGTCTCCATGGTGCGCCGGTTGAGGGTGGCGCAGGCGCTGCCGGGCGTCAGACCCATGAGGAGCGGCAGCTGGCGCGGCCCGGCACAGGAACTCTCGTCGGGGAACGGTGCGTCGTAGGCCGCCAGGACGGCGTCCGGCACATCCGACACGGTGGCCCCCTGCACGAACAGGCTCGGCCGGAACGGCGTGAGCTCCTGGGTGAGTCGCTGGTAGTCGAGCAGCATCTGGGCCACGGTGACGGTGCCGTCCGGGTTGGCGTGGCAGGGCCATTCCAACCGGCCGGCCAGACCTGCAGCAGCGGTGTGCAGCACCGTGTTGGCGGCGACCACCCGGCGCACGAGGCCGGGGACGGTGTTGAGCAGACCAAGTCCGAGCGGGCCGCCCCAGTCCTGGACGACCAGGCTCACCCCGGAGAGGCCGACGGCTGCGGCGAACCGGGCCAGCCAGTCGACGTGGGCCTGCACGGTGTAGGCGGTCCGGTCGACCGGCTTGTCCGAGCGCCCGAAACCGATGAGGTCCGGCGCCACGGCGCGCAGGCCGCGCGCGACCAGGGAGGCCACCACCGTCCGGTAGAGGTATGACCAGGTGGGCTGGCCGTGGAGCAACAGGACCACTTCGGCGTCGGCCGGACCCTCGTCGATGTAGTGCATGCGCAGCCCGTCGGGCAGCTCGGCATGGCGGGGGGTGAACGGGAACCCGGGCAGGTCACGGAAGTGTTCATCGGGTGTCCGCAGGACTTGCACGGCGCTCAGTGTGCCGCACCGGTGGGACCGGTGGCACGGGGGCCGCCGGCCTGCTGGACTCGTACCCATGAGGGTCGGGTCATGAGCGGGGAACGCTGCGACGTCGCCGTGGTGGGCGCGGGCCTGGTCGGGCTGTCCCTGGCCTACGAGCTGGCCTCCCTGGGGGCGAGCGTCACCGTCATCGACGCCGGCCACCCGGGACGGGCGACCGACGCCGGGGCGGGCATCCTGTCGCCGCTGACCAGTGCGGACGCCGATCGCGACCTGTGGCCGTTCCTGCGCCAGGCGGGATGGCACTACCCGGCCCTGCTGGCCCGGCTGGCTGCCGACGGCGCCTCGCTCGAGGAGACGGGCTACGGCCGCTGCGGCATCCTCTCCATCGGCCTGCGCGAAAGCGAAGACGAATGGTTCGCCCCCTTCGCCGAGGTGGTGCAGCGCCGCTCACCGGGCGACGTGGTCGAGATCACGCCGGAGGAGGCGAGCTCCCTCTTTCCGCCGCTCGGCCCCGTGCACCGCGTCCTGCACACGCCGGCGTCGGCGCGGGTCGACGGGCGGGGCATGGCGGCCGCGTTGCGGCAAGGGGCGGCGGCACGTGGCGTGGCCTTCGTGACGGGCGCGGCGCACGGCGTCGTGGCGGGTGCGAGTGGCACGCGCCATGTGGAGGCGGTCGAGGTCGAAGGGCATCAGAACGTGGAGTGCGGCGCCGTCGCCGTGGCGGGGGGCGCCTGGACCGCCGCGGTGGGCGAATGGCTCGGCGTGCGGCTGCCCGTCGGCCCCACCAAGGGGCAGATCGTGCATCTGGGCGTCGGGGCGGAGACAGGGGAGTGGCCCATTGTGCAGCCGCTGCTCACCCACTATCTCGTACCCTGGCCCGGCGGCAGGGTGGCCTGCGGCGGCACGTTCGAGGCCACGGCCGGCTTCTCCGTCAGCGTGACCGCGGCCGGGCTGCATGAGCTGCTGCGCGAATGCCTGACCGTGGCACCGGGCCTCCGCGGGGCCGACTACCTCGAGACCCGGGTGGGGCTGCGTCCCACCTCGGCGGACGACCAGGCCGTGGTGGGACGGCTGCCGGGCTGGGGCAACGCCTGGGTGGCGACCGGGCATGGCGCCAACGGCCTCCTGCAGGGCCCCTTCTCAGCCCGGGTGCTGGCACACACCATGTCGGATGTGGCCCTGCCGGACGAGGAGGCGCCGCTGCCGGCCTCGTTCGACCCCGGGCGTTTCGCCTGAGCCATCATCCACCCGGGCGCGGCCGGGCGAGGGGAGACTGTCGCCGTGCTGCATGGGACCCTGCGCGAGGGCGGCCACAACTCCGCGGCCACGACGGAGAACGTCCTGGCGGCGCTGGCCGGCACCGAATTCTTTTGGCTCGACCTCGAGGACGTCACCCCGGACGGGGAGGAGGCGGAGCTGCTGCGCGTCCACTTCGGCTTCCATCCATTGGCCGTGCAGGCGGCGGAGCGTTTCTCGCAGCGGCCCCGCGTCGACGACTACGACGACTTCGTGTTCCTGGTGGCCCGCGGCGCCGATCCCGAGGACAAGGGCATTGCCGAGGTGCATTGCTTCTGGAACGATCGCTACGTCGTCACGGTGCACCGGAAGGACTGCCAGGCCCTGGCGGTGGTGCACGAAGGGCTGGAGCGGCATCCCGCCAGTCAGGGGGCCTCGCCCCAGATCGTCGTTGTGTATCGCATCGTCAGCTCCCTGGTGGACGGCTTCTTTCCGTACCTTTCGGACTTCGACGACCGGATTGACGCGCTGGAGGACGACATCCTCAAGGCGCCCACCGAGTCCCAACTGGCCGAGCTCTTCGACATGAAGCGCGCCCTCATGAACGTACGCAGGCTCGTCGCGCCCCAGCGCGACATGATGGCCAGCATCAATGCGGGCGTGACGGACGTGCCCGGTATGACCGACGAGGCCACCCGCTACTTCCGCGACCTCTACGACCACCTGATTCGCCTTGCCGACCTGGTCGACAACTACCGTGACCTCCTCTCGAGCGTCATGGACACGCACCTCTCGACGGTGTCGAACCGCCTCAACGTGGTGATGAAGCAGCTGACCATCATCGCCACCATCTTCCTGCCCCTCAGCTTCCTGACCGGATTCTTCGGGCAGAACTTCGCCTACATGGTCCGGGTGTGGCTCATGCCGACCTGGAGCTTCTTCGTGCTGGGAATCGGGCTCGAGCTCGCGACCGCCGTGTTCCTCTTCATGCTCTTCCGCCGCCGCGGCTGGCTGGGCGGGCCGACCGTCTAAGCGACGCACCGGCGTCGGCGAGCGACGCCTGGTTCAGCCGCGCCCGGACGAAAGGGCGGGCAACCCCTGCGGGCGCTCGGCCGTGTGGGCCTCGTACCCGGTCCACCAGTCCTCACATCCGTCGGGGACGGGGAAGCCGAGTTGCTTGCGCCGGTCCACCAGCGAGCGGACCGTCTCCTTGTGCTCGCGCACCAGGGCGAGCGTCCCGGCGTCGCTTTCCCCGATACGCCCGGCAGCCCACAGCGACTCCTCCAGGCGCCAGGCCTCGCGGCGGGCCTCGACGATGGCGTGGGTGCCGTCGGCGATGTCGGCCCGCATGGCGGCGTCGCCGTCGGCCAGGAGGTCCGCGGCACGCAGCCAGCCGTAGTCCTTGTTGATGCGCAGGAGCCCCGGCTCAATTTCGAACAGCCCGACCACGTCGACGACCGGGTCCACCGTCGTGAGGCTCGTCCCTTCGGGCAGGTGGATGTTGAGGTTGGCGATCTGGCGCTCCGCCACGCCGATCATCCCCATGGAGCGCAGCCCGATGTACCCGGCGGGGGCGGCGGCGTAGTCCCGATCGTCGCGGGGGAGCCGGAGCGGCACCGCCACCACGGCGATGATGCGGGTGGCGCCGAGGGATGCCGCGGCCGAGACCGGGACGATCTCAATGACGCCGCCGTCGACGTAGTCGTCGTCGGCCATCGGATGGGGTGGGAACACCATGGGCACGCTGGCCGAGGCGATAGCGCCGTCGACGAGGTCGACCGGTCCGGCCGACTCCGCCGGCGCCGGGGTGCGGGCGTCGGACTCCACCAGGGTGCCGTCCTCGGTGACGTAGCGCAGGACACCGGCCCGCAGGGCGGTGACGGCCAGCCGCAGTTGCAGCCCGGGACGGGCGATGAGCTCGGGGTCCACGGCCCTGACCCCGTCCTCGCCGCCGTGGCGCAGCGCGCCCTCCAGCGGGTTCAGGTTGAGGACGGAGCTGCCACTGCTGCGCAGCTGCCGGCGCACCCGGGGCAGACGGAGCCCTGCCCCGGCCACCAGCCGGGCCAGGTGGCGCTGGCGCTTACGCCGGGCCTTGCGGGCCTGACGCCGGCCCTTGCGCCCGGTGTCACAGGCCGGCACGACCTCGTTGCCGGCGAGCACGGTCGAGGGGGTGAGCGGGAAGGGCGGGCGGGTGCCCTCGGTGATCTCCTGGTGTATTTCGCGGCCGAGCGCGGTCCCGTCCAGCGCGCCGAGCCAGGCCTGCTTGCCGAACACGTGCTCGGTCTGGGTCCAGGCCAGCACGTCCCCCTCTATCTCGTTGACCCGCTCCACGAACTCGGGGAGCGTGCGGGCCTGGGCCAGGACGGTGGCGGCAATGGCGCCGGCCGAGGTGGCGGTGATGATGTCGGGGGCGATCCCCTCGACGCCGACCAGGTACTGGAGCACGCCGACCTCGAAGGAGCCCTTGGTCCCACCCCCGGCCAGGACGAACGCCGTGAGACCCTGGCGGGGTTCATTCGACATCAAATGATTCTGGCACCGGCCGCCGGGCGCGGACAATGACAGACCGGCAGCGAACGATCGATGGGGAGAGTCCGGGTCAGCCGCCGGCGGCGGCCGTCACCACCTCGACCAGGGAACCGGCACGGGCGGGGGTGGTGGCCCACTCCGAGCGCGGAATGACACAGCGGTCGACCGCGACGGCCACGCCCTTGGCATCGGGCTCCGCCGTGAGCCCGGCCACGAGCTCGGCGATGGTGGATCCGGCCCGAACCTCGACCGGCTCGCCGTTCAACCGGAGCACGAGCGCGCTCACGCGGGGGAGAGCGCCTCAATGAGCGGCGCCACGGGCCGGCGCCCGACGAGCGCGACGACGGCGGCTGCGGTGAGCGGGGCGAGGAGAATGCCGTTGCGGTAGTGGCCGACCGCAGCCAGTACGCCGGGGAGGGCCGTCCAGCCGATGCGGGGCGTGTTGTCGGGCGTGGCGGGACGCAGGCCCGTGGCCGCCTCGAGCAGCTCGAGCTCGTCGACTGCGGGGACAACGGCCCGGGCGTCACACAGCAGCTCGTGCACCGCGCCCGCCCGCACCGCGGTGTCGGTGCCCCGTTCCTCGACGGTCGCTCCCACCACGACCGAGCCGTCGGGGCGGGGCACGAGGTACACCGAGCGCCCGTGCACCAGGCCGCGCACCGTGCGCGCCAAAGGCGGGACGGGCGAGGCGGCGTCGGGCGGCCCCAGGCGGAGGATGTGGCCTTTGACGGGGCGGAGCGAGGGGAGTCCCGCCGCGGCCACGCCGTCGATGGAGGGCACGGCCGTCCCGCCCGCCAGGACGACGCGGTCCGGGGCGAGGCGGCCACCGTCGTCCAGGACGAGCGCGGGCCCGTCCTCCAACGCGGCCACGCGGCGCTCGACGAACGTCACGCCGCCCTCACGGCAGGCCTGGTGCAAC
>DATCEZ010000025.1:0-12312 GCA_036509775.1 Acidimicrobiales bacterium | reverse complement strand
ACCAGATGGTGGCCTGGATGCGCGGCAACAACGTCACGTATGAGTCGTTGTTCGACGCCAACAGCGGCGGGGTCAACTCGCTCATCACCGGGGGATCCTTCCCGAGCAGTCTCGCTGCCTTCTCAGCAGACCTGGGGTGATGCGCGCCGTGGGTGTGCCCACGGCGGCCCGGCACGACTTCCCTGAGATGGTGCAGCTCGGCGTGCAGACGGTCGTCCGTCGCGGCCCGTCACTCGAAGCACGCGACAGTCGCGCTGCACAAACGCGACACAATTCGTTTTCACGCCGTTTGCGCAAATAGTCCGAAGGTCCCTTGCTCGGGACCTCCCTTTTGGGTCATCGTTCGTTTGGAACGAAAAAGGCAAACCTCCCGTGAGGGGGGGACGCAAAGCTACGGGACTCGCTTGAGTTCGCCGGGCCGCCGAATCAGCAATGAGCGAACTGCTCGTCGCCTTCGCGACCCGTCGTCTGCGGGTTGGGGGGGGGAGACGATGCAGCAAACGGGGTGGACTCGACCGCTCTCACTCGTGTTCGCACGAGCGTTCGTGTTGTTGGTGGTGGTTCCCGTTCTCGCCCTTGGTGTGGCGACCGTGTTCTCGTCCGGTGGGAGCGCGGGCGCGGCCAGCGCCTCCGGCTCGGGTGGCTCGGGCAACTACAGCGGCGGCATGATGATGGCCGCCGATCCGACCGGTGGGTTCTGGACCGTGACGCCGTCAGGTGCCGTGACCCCGCACGGCTCCGCTCCGGCTCTGGGATCGCCCGCCCTGTCGAACCTGCACCTCACCCGACCTGTCGTCGGCATGGCGTCCACGCCTGACGGCCATGGCTACTGGCTCGTGGCGTCCGACGGCGGCATCTTCAACTACGGCGACGCCGCCTTCTACGGCTCGACGGGCGCCATCCGCCTGAACATGCCGATCGTCGGGCTGGCTCCGACCCCGGACGGACACGGCTACTGGCTTGTTGCCTTCGATGGCGGCATCTTTACCTTCGGCGACGCCGGCTACTACGGATCGACGGCGGGCAAGGGCACGTTCGCCTACGGCCTGATCGTGAACCCGGCTGCCGCGGGCTACTCGGTCGTGACCGCTGACGGCAGCGCAACGTCGTTCGGGCCTTCAGCGCCCGCTTCGAACATTCAGCCATCCTCCCCGCCGAGCACCACGACGACCACGACCCGCCCCACCCGGAGCACCACGACGACCACGCACCCGGCTGCGACCACGACCACGACCACGCGTGCGCCCAGGACCACCACCACGACGCGCGCGCCCGGCACCACGACGACGACGGGCCCATCTGGCACCACGACGACGACGGGCGCATCTGGCACCACCACGACGACCGGCCTGGCCATCGCGTCGGCGTTGTCCACGGGCGTGCTGCAGCAGGGGGCCTATGTCGCCTCGGCCAATCCTTCCGGTATGACCTCGTTCGCACGGCAGACGGAGACGTCCCCGGCCGTCGCCACGCAGTATCTCCCTGGGAACGCCGGCTGGGCGGGCATGGACGGATCCGGCGGGAGCCTCAGCTGGCTGCTCAACCCCTGGCAGGGGAGCGGCTACACGCTCTCCCTCGGTGTGCCGATCATTCCGACCAGCTCGAGCGGGACGGCCGTCGGCACGCTGGCCCAGGGTGCGACGGGAGCCTTCAACTCGTACTACGTGACCCTGGCTCAGACCCTGGTCGCCGGCGGCCAGGGGAACGCCTACCTCCGGCTCGGCTGGGAGTTCGACGGCTCCTGGATGCACTGGGCCGCGACGACGCCCAGTGCCGAAGCCAGCTTCGCCTCCTACTTCCAGCAGATCGTGACGGCCATGCGGTCCGTGCCCGGGGAGCAGTTCCGCTTCGTGTGGAACCCAGACGCCGGCGCCTTCACCCAATCGGGGTACTCGGTGGCGTCGGCCTATCCGGGCAATGCCTATGTGAACGTCATCGGGCTCGATGCATACGACCAGTCGTGGGCCACGCCGCAGACGCCGACCAACGCCTGGAGTTCCACCACGTTGCCGACGCTGACGGCGGCGGCGCAGTTCGCTTCGGCGCACGGCAAGCCACTGGCCTTCACGGAGTGGGGGGTGGCCATCCGCAGCGACGGCCACGGCCTCGGCGACGACCCGTATTTCATCGACCAGATGGCGGCGTGGATGGAGAACCCGGCCAATGGCGTGACCTACGAGACCTATTTCGACGACAACAGTGGCGGGGTCAACTCGCTCATCACCGGGGGATCCTTCCCCAACAGCCTCGCCGCCTTCAGCGCCGCCTTCGGCTGACCACCCTCGGGATGAGGGCGGGACCGCGGGAGCGGCACGCCACGTCCCGGCTACCCGTTACCAGGTGATGGTGGTTGGCACGTCGTCCTGGAAGGACGACGTGCCAACCGGGTCCACGACGCGCCAGCTGGCGGGCCCGATGCGCGCGCTCGGCACGACGGTCATGGAGCCGTGGGCCTCGGGGAGCACGAAGTTGAACGTAATGCTCTGCGTCGCACCCTGAAGGATGTCGAGGTTGGCACCCTCCAGAACGGTGGGGCCCTCGGCACCACTGGCCACGACGGAGCTGTTCGACGGCGATGTGATGTCGCGGGCGTACCCCGGGAGGTTCACGGTGGCGATCCCCACGTACTCCCCGTACTGGGTGCCGAGGCCCGGGAAGGGGCCGGCGATGAAGGGGGACTCTCCAGAGGGCGTCTTGTTCGAGAAGGTCATCGTCAGCGTCCCCGCCGTCTTGGTCCCCTGGGCCGTGAGCTTCAAGGAGACGTTCTCGCTCAGGTACTGATCCAACTTGTTTCCACCCCGGTTGATGATGTCAGCCATCACCGACGACGGCTGGAGTTGTCCTGCCACGCCGGCACCGCTCCATGCCGCCTCGGTGCGGGTGTCGGCGGACCAGAGCAGGACGTGGCGGCCCTCTGCAGCCGAGGAGAGCGCGTCGGCCATGGCGTGCAGCTTGAAGGGACGGTTCTCGAGTGCGTGCAGAGTCGCAGAGGCGAGGGTCGCCAGTTCGTCGATCCGGGCCGTCGAGTCAGAGGTGTAGGTCTCGCCGACGTACTGGTCGTGGAACAGGATCTGGTCGACGTTGGACGCGCTGACCACCTGACCCGAGGCGGTGGTCACCGGCCCCGTCACCTCCAACAGATCCTGGAGCCCGCCGACGTCGATGGCGAGGACGCCGGCGACGCTCTGGCCTGTGCTCGCCTTCCACATGCTGGCCGCCAGCGGGCCATTGACGTCGAACTGGGGAGTCAGACCCAGGTTCCGGAAGTCGGTTCCCGGGAGGAGCCAACCCCACCTGGCCTCGAGATCGCCGCTGACCGGCACCGCCCCCGGAGGAAGGGTGAGGGAGGCGGTGGGCGTCATGTCGGAGAGATGGAGCTCACCGTTCCCCAGGGTGATGGTCCCGGCCTCCTCGAACGCGCCCGAACCCGACCGCATTTCGGCGTTGTTGCCGGCGAGGAGGAGATAGGTCTGGGGTCCTTGCAGGATGGTGGCGGCCGCGGACGCGGCTTCCGACGTCCGGGCCAGCGTCGTGCGTATCTGCGTCAGGTCGCTGAGAAAGGTGTTGTGCTCGCGGGCGAGCGGACCGAGAAGTGCCTGGTCAGGGCCCAGGTTGACCCCCGCCAGGGCGATGTGGGTGGACGCCGCCAGGGAGGCGAGCTGCTGCAGGGCGGCCACCCGGTCGGGCCCGGCCGTATGCGGCAGGCGGAGGAGGGCCTGGGATCGACCGACCGCGCCGATCCCGACCTGGGCCACCTGCCCGGCGGCCGCCGAGAGGTCCTGCACCGAGCGGAGCTGGCGGCCGGCGACCGGGAGCACGTCGACGGGCCACAAGAGTGGCGAGGAGAGCAGCCCGTGCGCGCTGGCGAAATCGGCCCGAGCCGTACGGAGCGATTCGACGGGCGCTCCGGACAGGATGCCGTCCGCCGAGAGGCCCTGCCGGGCCGACTGCACCGCCGCCTCGCCATGGCGGAGGTGGTCGGCGGCCACCACCAATTCGATGACTGCGGCGCCCCCCCAGATCGCGACGAGCGCCACTACGGCGGCGGTGATCTTCCACCGTCTGGAGAACCGCCTCCGCTCCGGCGCGTCGCTCTGCTCTGGCCCGTCAGGGAGGTCGGCGCTCGGGTCCCCGGCCTCGCCGCGCGGGTCCCCGGGCTCGCCGCTCTTCACCGCCGGGAGCGTACTGCGGTAAAGTCCGCCACCCACTGCCATCCGAGGGCTGTTTTACGAGAGATTGAACGGCGACGTCACCTCGTGTTCTTCTAAGCGTCTTCCCAGCCTGCGGGGGCTGTCGAGGGGAATTGTCCCGCCGTTGTCCCTCTCCCGCCGGGCATTGTGACCTTTGGCTCTAACCCCTGGACCGGATTCCCTGGAATGATGATTGCGGCGGCTTGGCGTCCTCCGACTGAAGGGTTTGTGGGAAACGGTCGAGGATTCAAGTAGCTCTCGGATCGATCCGCTCGTCGAGCGGAACCAGTGGAGGAGATCAGGATGAAAAGGACCAAGGCGCAGCGCGTGCTCGCCGCAGCTTGCGGTCCCGCTCTGGGCGTGCTGCTCGCGGTGCCCGTGGGTGGGCTCCTGGCAGGAGCTGCAGGGGCGGACACGACTTGCTACACAGGCTGCACCACGCAGACGACCGGCATCACCACAACGCCCGCGGCCACGCCGTCGGACGGAGGGAGCCCTGCAACGACGGCCAAGGTGGTCAGCACACCGACATCGTCGAGTGGACTGGCGTTCACCGGTGCTGACATCGAAGAGATGGCGGTCATCGGTGTCGTGGCAATCGGGGTGGGCGCTGTGCTCGTTCGCGGCCGCCGCCGCCGGACCGCTTGAACTGATACTCGGACTAGGCAGAACGCTCGGCGAGGGAGCTAAGAGGTATGTCGTCGGTCACAATTGGGAGAGACCTACAGCATTGGCAATGGGCGCAATCTGAGTCCGGATCGGCGGCGCGCGGGCGCCGCCGGTTCGCGGCACGGACGAGCGGTGAGGTCGTCGCGGGAACGGACCTCGTGGTCTTGGCCGCGGCGGTCGCCTTCTTCGCCCCGGCGGTGCTGCAGTGGCCGGTGGCCGTCTTCGTGCTGGGCGTGCTCGGGGTGTGTGCCCTACGGGGTCAGTACGCCTCGCGCATCACCCTGAGCGTCAGCAAGGACCTGGGCACGGTGGCGGCGGCGGTGGCGCTGCCGCTGACCCTGATCGGGGCCTTCGACGGATTCGGCCGTCAGGTGCGTCCGTTCGTCCTCGTCGGCCTTTCCACACTGTGCCTCCTTCTGATCGGCCGGGCCGTCGCCTATGTCGCCATCCGGCGCGCCAGGACCCGCGGTGCCCTCGGGCAGCGGGTGCTCATCGTCGGAGCCGGGCAGGTGGCCGAGCGCTTCGCCGACGCACTCGAGCTGAACCCGAGCTACGGGCTGCACCCGATCGGACTCTTGGACGACTGTGCAGAGGAATCCCTTTCGCGGCCGGTGCTCGGCGGGATCGACCAGCTCGACACCGTCATGCGTGACCACCGCATCGACCGCGTGGTGATCGCCTTCGGCGTGAACCGTGACCCCGACCTCGTCCGGGTCATCCGCTCCTGCGAGAACGCGGACGTGGACATGTACATCATCCCCCGCTTCTTCGAGCTGGGCCTGCAGGCGGCGCCACGCGACGTCGACATGGTGTGGGGCTACCCCCTCGTCCGGCTTCGGCGCTCGACCATGCGCTCCTCGGGCCGCATGGCCAAGCGGGTCTTCGATGCCACCATCTCTGCGTTGATGCTGCTCCTGCTCGCGCCGCTCTACGGCATGCTGGCGTTGGCGGTACGGCTCACCAGTCCCGGCCCTATCTACTTCCGCCAGCGCCGCATCGGGAAGAAGGGCCGTGAGGTGGAGGTCCTGAAGTTCCGTTCCATGCGGGTGAACAGCGAGTCGGACACCCAGTGGAGCGTGGACGACGACGACCGCGTGACCAAAATCGGCTCCATCATGCGCAAGACGTCCCTGGACGAGTTGCCGCAGCTCTGGAACGTCCTGCGGGGCGACATGTCGCTGGTGGGGCCCCGCCCCGAGCGGCCCTTCTTTGTGGAGCAGTTCGAGCAGGAAGTGCCCCGCTACGGCGACCGGCACCGCGTCCCGGTCGGCCTGACCGGGTTGGCCCAGGTCAGCGGGCTACGAGGTGACACGTCCATTGAGGACCGGGCGTGGTTCGACAATCACTACATTGAGAACTGGTCCGTCAGTGGCGATCTCATCATTTTGGCCCGCACTGCGGGCGCCGTGATCAAGCAGGTGCGGGAGTAATCTTCGGCATCGCTGCGAGCCCACACAGAGGTGAGGAGCGTCGCACCTTCCTCGGAGGATGATGGCGCACACGGTCGCTGACCTCGAAGGGCTACAGGCGGAACGGACTCCTGACGAAAACTTCACCATGACGTCACTGCAGTGGCGGCTGGCAGTCGTGGCGGAGTTGGTGCTGGGAACCATTCTCGGGTCGCTGTTCCTCGGAACGCACAGCCTCTTCCTCGACGAGTCGGTCAGCTCCACCCTCGCCACGGCGCCCTGGCACCGCTTCGCCAACGTCGTCTCGCACCGCGAGGCGAACATGGCTCTGTACTACCTCCTGCTGCGGGGTTGGGTCGTCTTCGGCCATAGCGAGATCGCCCTGCGCAGCCTGTCGGTCATCCTGGCCGTCGGAGCGCTCTGGGTTCTCATCATGCTGGCGCGCTCGCTGTTCGGGCGCCGCACAGCGCTCATTGCCGGGCTCGTGCTCGCGGTGAACCCCCTTTTCATTCAGTTCGCCCAGGACGTCCGCGGGTATTCGCTGGCGCTCCTTCTCGTGAGCGCCTCCTCCTTCTTCTTCGTGCGCGGCATTCAGCAGGTCGATCCTCCGCCCCGGTTCTGCTGGACCGCGTACACCGTCGTGACCGCTCTGGCTGCCTACACGAACTTCTGGGCGGCGCTCGTCCCCGTGGCGCAGGCGCTCTCGCTCGGCTTCCTGCCGCCCGGACGAATCCCGTGGCGGCGCATCCTGGCGTCGGCGGTGGCACTGGTCGTGCTCCTGGTTCCGCTCGGCCTGCTGATCCGATCCACTGACAGCGCAGGAGTCGACTGGGCGTCGGGCTCTTCGGCCGGCCACCTGTTCACGCACATCCGCTCGTCCGTTCCCCATGCCGCTCTCGACCTGCTGGTGCTCATTGCCGCGGTGGCAGTGGTGGCTGTCCTGGTCCTGGCCCGCCGCCGCCCCGCCCTCGGCGCGCTCTTCGCCCGCCAATGGCCGCTGTTCTTCGCGTTGTGTTGGCTGGTCGTGCCGGTGGGCGCGGTCGTGATGCTGTCGCTGGTCTACAAGCCACTGCTCGTCGTGCGCTACCTGATGGTCAGCCTGCCCGCGGCCGTCCTGCTCATTGCACTTGTGATCGACCGCGTGGCGTCCATGGCCCGCCGCGGCGCACTGGCGATCGCGGCGGTACTGCTGGTCGTCGTGCTCGGCATCTCTGGCGCCGGAGCCGCCCAGTGGTACGCCAACGGCGGACCGCAGGACTTCCGATCGGCGGTGGGGTACCTAGCGGATCGCGCCCAACCCGGTGACGGGGTCCTGATCTTCGCGCCATACGAGCGCATTCCTGTGGAGTGGTACATCACGCAGAAGCCGGTCACTGAACGTGCGGTCCACCCCGTCTACCCGGCGACAGCCTGGGGCGTGGATCCGCTCCGCTTCGACGGGGGCGTGATACTGGGCTCGGGCGCAGTGCAACAGGCCGCATCGACGTACCAGCGCATCTGGCTGGTGAGTGCGACGGCTGATCTCTCCCTGTACCCGACCCAGGCCGCCGTCGTCGACACCGCCCTCCGCCGGGCGGGGTTCACCGCTGTCAACACGCAGGTCTTCCGCGGCGTGCAGGTGACCGAGGAAGTCCGGCAGTGAGCAGGCCCCGACTGGGGATGAGTCTGGCCGTGGGCACCTTGCTGGCCGGAGCCGGAGCCGGCCACGTGCTCTACCCGGCCTGGTTGGCCTGGCGCACGCGCGGGGGCCGCGGGAGGGCGGCCCGGGCGCGCCGTCCGCAGGCATCGGCGACTGCCCCACCGCTCACGGTGCTGGTCCCGGCCTATCGGGAGGCCGGAGTCATCGGGGCCAAGGTCGAGGACGTGCGGCGCAACGGCTACCCGGGCCCACTCGACATCGTGGTGATCGCCGACGGTGACCCCGAGACCGCCGCCGCCGCCGAGCTGGCGGGCGCCCGTGCCCTGACTGGCCCGGACCGCCTCGGGAAGTCGCAGGCACTCAACAGAGGATTCGCCGAGGCCGACACCGAAATTGTGGTCATCACGGACGCCAACAACCGCCTGGCCCCGGGCGCACTGGCTGCCGTCGTCGAGCACTTCGACGACCCAGCGGTCGGTGCCGTGGCCGGCGAAAAGCTCGAGGACGACGGCGGTGGGGGCGAGAGCCTGTACTGGCGCTTCGAGTCCTGGCTCAAGCAACGGGAGGATCAATTGGGGTCCACCATCGGCCTGATCGGCGAGCTGTCCGCCGTGCGCGCCGAGGCATGGCGCCCGATACCGCCCGACGTGGCCATCGACGATCTGTGGGCCGGTCTCGACATCATTGAGCAGGGGTACCGGGTCGCCTACGAGCCGAGGGCCCGCGCGCTCGATCCTGCCGCGGCCTCGCTGGCGATCCAATGGGAACGCCGGACCCGCAACGTGTCCGGCGCGCTGCACGTGCTCGTCCGGCGGCGTCAGCAGCTCCGCCCGTCGGCGGGGCTCGTCTCGGTCGAGCTGTGGGGGCACCGGCTGGCCCGTTTCACGGTGAGCCCGCTGGCCCATGTGGCGCTGCTCCTCATGGCGGGGTCCAAGGTGCGCACGAGCCGGCTGGCCCGGGCGTTCCTGGTAGCCAACGTGGTTGCCTGCGCCGGCCTGGTGGCCGGGGACCGGGTGGGGCATCCCACGGGGGACGCATCGACGGGACCGACGGCCCGACGCCTTCTGGCAGCCGGTGTGGCGGGTGCGGGTCAGGTCATGTTCCTGCAGGGCGTGGCCCTCGGAGGCATGGTCCGCTATGCACGCGGCGACCGGCCGACCATGTGGTCGACTGTGGAGCGATGAATGGCACGGCAACGCAGCGGGGTCCCAGTGCGGAACGGTGGCTGCGGTGAGGACGCTGATGCTGACCAAGTTCCTCCCGCTGCCGGACAACAACGGGGGGCACCAACGCTCGCTGGCGATCGCCCGCCGCCTAGCTGACCTCGGGGACCTCGTGCTGTGCGGCTACGACGACGGGAGCGCGGACAGGGCGGGCCTCCGCGACATGGGGATCGACGTGCGGGCGGTACCGTGGCGGGTCACCCCGACCAGGGTGGCGCGGGGGGTGCTCGCGGCGCGTAGCGTCTCGGCGGGGCGATTCTGGAGCGCCGACATGGTCAAGGCCGTGCGCGGTGCTGCCGACGAGAAACCGATCGACCTCCTCCAGGTCGAATATCAGCAGATGGTGCCCTTGGTGTTCGAAGTCCCAGCGAAGCAATCGGTCCTCGACCTCCACAACATCGAGTCGTCCCTGGTTGCCAGCTATGCGCGCGCTCGGCGCGGCCTGCCCGCTGCGTTCTTTCGCGCAGAGGCCACCGCGCTCCGGCGAATGGAGCGCCGAACCATCGGTTCCTTCGATCACGTGGTCGTGGTCAGCGAGAAGGAGCGGGACAGGCTGCCCCCGGGGGCCCGCTCGGTCCTGGTCTGCCCGAACGGCCGGGAGCCCACGACGGTGCTGCCACAGGCGTCCGAGCCCACGGTGGCCTTCGTGGCCACCATGGGGTGGGCCCCCAACGTCGATGCGGCGGTCTGGCTGGCTCAGGACATTTGGCCCACAATTTTGGCCCGGGTCCCCCGGGCCCGGCTTCTCCTCGTGGGCAAGGACCCGGCGCCGGCGGTGCTGGCCCTGGCCGACGACACCATTGAGGTGACGGGGACCGTTGACGACGTGCGTCCGTACTTGGCGCGGGCGCGGGTCGTCGTGGCACCGCTCCGGGCCGGCGGGGGGACCCGACTCAAAATCATGGAGGCGCTCGACTTCGGGCGGCCCCTCGTGGCGACGACGGTGGGCTGTGAAGGGATGGAGGATCTCATCGGGCGGGGCGTGGTTGTCGCCGACACGGCGCCCGCCCTGGCGGGGGCGATCGCCGATCTTCTCCTCGACCCTGCCCGCGCTGCCGCGTTGGGTCGAGCAGGTCACGACGCTGTGGCGGCCGACCACACCTGGGACGCCGCCCTGGCGCCGTTGCTCCAGGCGGTTGGCCCATGCTGATTCTGCTGGGCGGCATCGTCGGGCTGGGTGTGGCGGCTGCGATCGTGGCGCTCTTCGTCCGATGGGAGCGTGAAGGGAAGGAGCAGCTGGTCCCGCTCGTCCTGCTCGGCCTCTTGGTCCTGGAAGGGACGATCTACAACGATCCCAACGTGATCCCGCGCAGCATCTTTCATCCGGGCTCGGGCTCGACGCAGCTCCGGCTGCCCGAGATCTACATCACGCTCGCGTTGATCGCACGACTCATCGCGCGAGGACGGCCCAAGCGGATCGGGCTTCCGGCGGGCTTGTGGCTGGCCTTCGCCGCCTGGATGTTCGTGGGGCTGATTGAGGGGAAGCTGTATTACAACTCGTTCTCGCAGGACATCTACGAGGCGAAGGACATCATCTACATCACCGGGGCCTACGCCCTGGCCGCAGGGGTGCCGATCCGGAAGTATTTCGAGCGGAACGACCTCTTCAGGTTGGGCACGCTGTGCATCATCTGCGCCTCCCTGCTCGACCTCATGACGCTGGCCAAAGTCACCGTCAACACCAATCTGCCGGGTCTCCCACTGCAGGACTTCGGCACCGTGGGGGCGGAGACGGCCGCCCTCTTCCTGGCGATCGGCACCGCGTGCTTCCTCACCAGGATGGCGTCTGGACCCGTCCCGCTCCGGCATGTCCTGACCCTGATCCCACTGGTGGTCAGTGTGGTACTCGCCAATCAGCGCGCGGTGCTGGTGAATCTCGCCGTGGTCATCCTGGTCGTCTTGGTCGCGGTCTTCGTCGGACACTGGCAGGGTCCCTTGCGACGCTTTCACGTCCGTTCGGGCCAGGTGGTGCTGGCCGTGCTGGCCGTTGTCGCTGTGGGCATCGCCGTCGTGGTCGTTCCGGCCGCGGTGGACCGGAGGCCGGCACAGATCCCGCTGGCCTCCAGTTACCAGAACCTCTTCCACAACCAAGCAAAGGCGGAGTCGGCCCAGGACCGTCTGAACCTGGCGGCGGAGGCGGAACACCTGATTCCCCAGCATCTGTTTGTCGGATGGGGCCTCGGTATTGAGTTCCCCTACTACGAAGTGGGGACACGCACGGTGGTGACAATCGCCTACGCCCACAATCTCCTGCTCGACCTCTGGCTCAGGTTGGGCCTCATCGGCGTCGTGAGCTTCTTCGTGGCGCTCTGGGGATCGGTCGCCGGCGGCCTGCGGGTCTGGCGAAGACATCGAGATCCGGTGACGGCCGCCCTGGCCTTGGCCTTGGTGGGCGTGGTGGCGGGACTGGTAGCGACGGGATTCCTGGAGCCGCTCCTCGACGAGTATAGGTTTGCCGTCTTGTTCGGTGTCAGCCTCGGCATCCTGCGTGCGTGCGTCACTTCGATGGACGTGCGGCCACGGGCGCTCACCTGGAACTCCGAGGCGGGGGGCGCCGGCATCCCGACCGGACGGACAAGGCGGGCGTAGTGATGGGACAACCCAGGGTGGTCCCCCGCACCCCCGAGAGCCTCGTAGGCTGGTGCTGGCCGGTGCTGGCCGGCGGCTACCGCTCGGCTGCGCGGGATTTCTTCTCACCCCGACCCAGTGTCGAGGGTGACGGGCGGTCGCACTCTGCGATCGCCGTGGAGATTCGAGCAGAGGGGCCGGGATGGATCTGAGACAGATCGTACGCACGGTGCGTGCCAACTGGATCGTCGCCCTCGTCGTCTTCCTCGCCTGCCTGTTCATCGGCGGGGCCTATGCGGTGCTGCCGGCGAAGAAGTACGAGGCTTCGGTCGTGCTGTTGGCGCAGCCACCTGCAGGTGCCTCCGACCCGGGCTCCGACGTCGGCGCCATTCAGATCGAGATCCCTCAGATCGCCGTGGAGGCGCAGAACGGGACAGTCGACGATCAGGCAGGCCAACTGGTGCCCGTACACTTCCGGGGGCCGGTGAGCATTTCGGCGACAGGAAATCCTGCGTCGAACACGGTCACGATAAGCGCCACGAGCACAGATCCGGCGACGGCCCAGGCCTACGCCAACGCCGTGGCGGCGCGGGTCGTGAAAATCACGAACCGTG
>DATCEZ010000024.1:0-2919 GCA_036509775.1 Acidimicrobiales bacterium | reverse complement strand
GAGCCCGGGGGCGACACGCTGGCCCCTGAGACGAAGAACAACCCGATCCCGCGGGAGTGGTACCACACGGACTGGGTGGCCGACCTGACGGTCGACTGGCTCAACTCGGTCGGTGCCGACGAGCCCTTTTTCTGCTGGATGTCCTTCCCCGACCCGCATCACCCCTGGGACCCGCCGTCCTCTGAGCTGCACCGGGTCCCCTGGAAGGACCTGGACCTGCCCCCCGGGCACCCGGGCTCCGACGACCAGATCCGGGACGTCCTCTCCCGCAAGCCCGAGCATTGGCTCGCCTACTGGGAGGGCCGCTTCCCCAACATGGAGGGCGGCCCGGCGGGGTTCGTGCCCTCCCGGCTCACCCACGACCAGATCCGCGAGGTGAACGCCAAGGTGCACGTCATGAACGAGTTGATCGACGAGGCGTGCGGCCGCGTCCTGCAGACGATCACGCAGCGCGGCTGGTTGGCCGACACGGACGTGATCTTCACGACGGACCACGGGGAGATGCAGGGCGATTTCGGCCTCCTCTACAAGGGCCCGTACCACACCGACGCGCTGATGCGGCTGCCCTTCGTCTGGCGGCCGGCCCCTTCGGCCGGGGTCGCTCCGGCGGTGGTGCACGACCCCGTCGGGCAAGTAGATCTGGCTCCCACGTTCTGTGCCATCGCCGGCATCGACCCCGCGCCATGGATGCAGGGCCGTGCCCTCCCGCAGGCCGATGGCGAGGCGGGGCGCGAGCGGGCGCTGTGCGAGTGGGACAGCCAGTTCCCCGGCTACGGCATGCACCTGCGCACCATCTATCGCGACGGGTGGCTCTGCACGGTCTATGAACCGTCGACGGCGGGGCAACCCAACGGGTTGGAGGAGGTCTGGGGGGACGCCGTCCTGCAGCCGTGCCCCGTCGTGTACGAACAATCGGGGACGGGCCCGGACGGCGTGGCCATCGCCACCGGGGAGCTCTACGACGTGGGGGCCGACCCGTACCAATTCGAGAACCTGTGGGACGACCCGGCACGACGGGTCCAGCGCGACGAGCTGGTGGCCGACCTGTACGCCAGCCTCCCCTCGGAGCGGCGAACGCTGAAGGTGATGGCGCCCGCCTGACTCAGGCGGGTATTCCAGGCAGCGCGGGCGTGGCCCGCTCAATGGCGCCCCACCCGCTCGTCGCCTCGCGCCGGGCGTGCTCGGCCGCGTGGCCACCGCGCAACCCGAAGAGCCGCTTGGCCAGAAGCAGGTAGATCACGACGGCCAGGTTGATGATGAGGGCGATGAGCTTGAACGCGCTGATGCTGTTCGTGAGCTCGTAGACCTCGAAGGGCACCAGCGCGGTCGTGGCGATGAACGTCAGGTACTCGGCCCATCGCTTGTTGAGCCACAGCCCGACCATTTCGGACGCCTCCAGTGCGGCGAAGGCCAGGAGCACGAACCCGAGGATGCGCAGGTGCGTCGGGGAGTACTTGAAGGCCCGCCCGAGGTAGCCGAGCAGGCCGCGGGCCTGGGAGGCGCCGGGCGTCCCGCCGGCCAGATCGTTCATGATGTTCTGGTAGTCGTGATGGAGCGCCTGGTCGTGCGCGGCGAAGGTAAAGAGCGCAATCGACAGCCCGGTCAGCACAATGACGTGAATGGCGCGGTCGACGGCAATGAGCCGCAGGACGTAGCGGTCGCGCAGGGCGGCGCCGCGCAAGGGAAGTGCGATCTCGTCCCGCGTCTCGACCCGCTCGCGGCCGGGCGCCAGCGGGGGCGCCAGCGTGACCCAGTCGTCGCAGCGCAGGCAGCGGTGCCAGCGCACGTCGCCGCCATGGCGGACCACCAATGCGTCGTCAGGTGTGACGGTGGCAGCGTCGACACCCACCAGGACGTGGCCCGACCAGGCGCAGGTGATGAGCTCGTACCTGTTGGTCGGCTTCCCCGGTCTGCGGCGACCCGGCACTCAGTCCAGCCCGAGCAGCGCTGCGTCGAGGAAGCGTTGCGGGGCTTCCATCATGGGGTAGTGGCCCACACCCTCCAGGCGGTCGGTGGTGGCGTCCGGCCGGGCCTCGAGCAGCGTGTCGACCATGGAGGGGACGGCGATGGGGTCGTCCATGCCCCAGACGACGTGCAGCGGCGCGCGGTCGCTCTCAATGGCGCCCGTGAAGCGACGCTCGTTGGCCCGGCGCTCCTCGATGTACCGGATGAGCCGCGGCAACAGGAGCTGGCCGTCGCCGTGGACCACCTGGGCCGCCGCCTCCGGAAGGGGGTCGGTGGGCCAGCCTGGAGGGACGGGCGGGGTCAAGGGGCTGAAGGTGTCGCGCAGGCTCTGCGCGATGGAAGCGGCGTCGAGCGGACTGTCCGGCCGCAGCACCTCGTCGGGCAGGCCGAGCAGGAACTGCTGGCCGTTGGTGAGGTGAGCCTGGTCGATGTAGATGCTGCCGTTGCTGAGGACGCGCCGCGTCACCTCGACCGTCCACGAACCCTCGGCGCGCCGGGCGAGCAGCTCGCCGCCGACGGTGTCGCCCATGTCGTGCGTGAGCAGCGCCAGGCGCCCGATCCCCAGCGCGGCGACGAAGGCGGCGGCCACGTCCGCCTGCAGCGCCATGGTGTAGGCCCGGTCGGGCTTGGCCGACAGCCCGTAACCGAGCATGTCGAGGAGAAGGACGCGCCGGCCGGTCCGCAGGCCGTCGAGCACGGCGGCGTAGTCGTACGACGAGGACGGGAAGCCGTGCAGGATCAGCAGGGGCTCGTGGCGCTCGGTGCCGATGGACGAGGCGTCGACGGTGAAGACCTTCTCGCCGCAGAGCGTGCGGTGCGTTCCGATCGCCTGCCACCCACTGCTGGTGGCAATTGTCATGTCCCGGCCAACCTGGCGACGACGGGACCGAGGGTCTCCCAGGCGTCCGATTCGATCGACCATTAGGAGATCCCGTACTCGGCCCGGCGCCACTC
>DATCEZ010000023.1:0-7947 GCA_036509775.1 Acidimicrobiales bacterium | reverse complement strand
GGACTGGTGGTCCTGGCCATCGTCGTCGTGGCCATTCCGGCAGTGCCGGCCGGTCAGGTGGCGTCGTCCCAACCCGTGGCGGCGTTCAACTACCTGGACGCGCACCCCGGCCGTATCTTCACGCAATACACGTGGGGTGACTATTCGGTGGCCCGCCACCGAGCCACCTTCGTCGACGGGCGGACGGACCTCTTCGAGGGCAAGGTGCTCACCGAGTTCATGGCGGTGACGAATTTGACGACGAACCCGGACCCCGTGCTGTCCGCCTTCCATGTCGACTACGTGGTGTGGGCTCCGCGCACGCCTCTGGCGCTCTTCTTGGCCCGCGATCCGCACTGGCACGTGGTGGACCGCACATCAGTGGCGCTCGTCTTCGCCCGTCGCTGAGGCCAGCGCCGCCGCCTGGCCAGCGCCAGCGGCGGCCACGCGATCAGCCGAACGTCGCCTCCAGGCCCCGCAGGTCCCCGTCCTCGTCGGACCAGGTCTCGACCGAGCCGAACCCGGCCCCGTCCAACACGGGGCGGAGCTGGTCGGCCTGGTCACCGCCCAGCTCCAGCAGGACGGCCCCTCCCGGTCGCAGGAAGTCCGGTGCCTCGGTGACGACGCGGTGCAGCAGGTCGAGGCCAGCCGGACCACCGTCATAGTGAGAGGCGTCCTCGAACGCCAGCGTGTCCCGGGGGAGGAGGTGCAGCTCGGTGGACGGCACATAGGGGACCACGGAGACGACGACGTCGGTCGCCGCCCGCAACGTTGCCGGCAGTGGGGCAAACAGATCGCCCCGCCAGGCCTCGACGCCATTGGCCCGGGCGCAGGCCACTGCTCGCTCGTCGCTGTCCGCCGCCACCATCCGGGCGCCGGGTCGGGCCGCCGCCACCGCGGCGGCGATGGCCCCCGAGCCGGTGCACAGGTCGATGGCCGTGCCGTCGTCGGGGAGGCGGGCGGCGGCGCGCCGGGCCAGTTCGAGGCTCTGCCAGCGGGGGACGTACACACCGGGGTGCACGACGATGGAGTGTTCGCCGAAGTCGGCGTGGCCGGTGATCCAGGCCAGGGGCTCGCCAGCGAGGCGCCGGTCGGCCAGGGTTTGCGCAACCAGCGCGTCGCCGCCGGCATGGGCGACCAGTTCGTGCGCTTCCTCCTCCGCCGCGACGAAGCCGCCCTGGGACAGCTGAAACGTGATGACGGCCAGGAGGCGATCGGGTCGGGACGTCAGTCGATCATGGCCCCGGTGATGGGTGTCCCGGTCCCTGCGCCGGCACCATCATCGTCACCGCCGCCGTCATCTGATGACGCGCCGCCCGCCGCCGCCGCAGCGTGATTGGGCAGGAACAGGGTGGGGACGAACGCGATCAGGATGGCCCCGATGGCCCACCAGAACGTGTGGGCGAAGGCGGCTGCCACGGGGTCGGCCACCCGGGGCGGCAGGGCGGTGGTGGTCGAGATCACGCCCGTGCTCCCGCCCGCCTTGGCCGCCGCCGGCCCGAGCTGCGTCACGATCTGGCGCTCCAGCACCACGGCGAACAACGCAGTGGCCACCGAGCCGCCGACCTGGCGCACGATGTTCATGGTCGTGCTCGCCTTGGGGATCTCGGCGTGGGTGAGGCCGACGTAGGCCGCCGCGGTGACGGGCATCATCGTCAACCCGAGACCGATCCCGCGCACGAACAGCGTCCCGGCCAGGAGCACTTCGCTCGTTGACGACGAGACGAAGGCGAACGGGATCGTCGCCGCCGCCATCAACAGAATGCCGAACGGCACAATGCGTCGCGGCCCGACACGGTCCGTCATGCTCCCGGCCCAGCGCATGATGCACGCTGCACCGATGCCCTGCGGCGCCATCAACAGACCAGCCACCCAGGCCTCCTGCCCGCGGGCGATCTGGTAGTAGAGCGGCAGCAGGAACATGGAGCCGAACAGCGTGAAGCCCAGCATGAAGATGCAGATGTTGGCGATGGTGAAGCTGCGGTCCTTGAAGAGGTGCAACTCCAGCAACGGGTTCTTGATGTGCAGCGCATGCGCAATGAACCCGGCCATCAGCACAACGCCGAGCACGAAGCTGATCACCACCGACATGCTGGTGAAGCTGCCCGTCGTGCCCACCTCGGCCAAGGAGTACACGAGGGCGGCCAGCCCGGGGGAGAGCAGGCAGAACCCGAGGGTGTCGAACGAGGAGACGAAGCGCTCGTCGGTGTCCCACTTGGGCAGCCACCGGCTCGAGAGCGCCAGCGTGATGATGCCGATGGGCAGGTTGATGTAGAAGATCCAGCGCCAGCTGAAGTTCGACACGATGAGCCCGCCGATGACCGGCCCCATGATCGGCCCGAGCACCAGGGGGACACCGATGATGCTCATGACGCGACCCATGCGCTGCGGCCCGGCGGCCCGGGCCAGGATCGACTGACCGACCGGGAGCAGCATGCCGCCACCGATGCCCTGGACCACCCGGAAGGCGATGAGCGAGTTGGCCGACCAGGCCACTCCGCACAGGCACGAGCCGATGATGAAGAGGGTGAGCGAGGTCATCCAGACCAACTTGGCCCCGAAGCGGTCCACCGCCCATCCGGTGACCGGGATGACGATGGACAGCGCCAGCAGGTAGCCCGTGGCCACCCACTGGATGGTCGTGACCGAGACGTGGAAGTCCCGTCCGAGCGTGGCCAGCGCCACCGCCACAATCGTCGTGTCGAGGATCGACATGATCGATCCGAGGACGACGACGCTCGACGTGCGGCGCAGCTCGGGGGAGAGGGTGAACGAGGCGGAGGAGGCTTGGGTGGAGGCCATGGCGATTACTTCATAATACTCAAAGGTATGGAGTTGTCAAAGACTTTCCCCGGTGGGACAATCGGTCCATGGGAGTGGCCGAGGATGCCTTCGAGCGCCTACGCAGGGTCGCCTTCGAGGGCGAGCACGTGGAGCGCATGGCTGCACTCGGGGCCCGTCTGCAGCTGTCGCCCGGCGTGATCAAGACCCTGATGCGCCTGGGCAAGCGGGACGGCGTGTCCATGGGCGACATGGCGCGTGGCATCGGCGTGGACCCCTCCTACATCACCGCCCTCGTCGATGACCTCGATGCTCGGGGCTTGGCCCGCCGGGAGCCCGCCCCGTACGACAGGCGGGTGAAGATCATTGTGCTGACCGAGGCCGGGCGCACCGTAGCGGCGGACATCGACCAGGTCCTGTCCGTGCCGCCGGCGGCATTCTCGTGTCTGCCGCCCGCTGAACTCCGTCAATTGCGCGATCTCCTCGACAAAGTGGTGGAGGCGCAGGAAGCTGACCGCGCTGTGCCCGCCGCCGACGTCGCGGCGGCCTCCTGACCCTTCCGCCGGGCCGACATCCGCAATCCCCGCTCCCTGGTCGGTGTGCCATAGCCCGATAGCGTCGATGCCGATGCTCTCGCCGGCCATCCAAGTGGAACACCTCTCCAAGTCCTACGGGGACACGGTGGCGGTGCGCGACGTCAGCTTCGAGGTGGAGAAGGGCGAGGTGTTCGCCTTGCTCGGACCGAACGGAGCCGGCAAGACCACCACGGTGGAGATCCTCGAGGGCTTTCGTGACCGGAGCGGCGGGACGGTGCGGACGCTCGGCGTCGATCCGGCCGACCACAGCACGCAGCGCTGGCTGCGCACGCGCATCGGCGTGGTGCTGCAGGAGCTGGCCATTGAGCCCTACTACTCCGTGCGCCAGGTCATCTCGCGCAATGCGGGGTACTACCCGAGCCCGCGGCCGATCGACGAGGTCATCGATCTCATCGGCTTGCGCGAGAAGGCGGACGAGCGGATCAAGAAGCTGTCGGGCGGTCAGCAGCGACGCCTCGATGTGGGCCTCGGCATCATCGGCAATCCCGACCTCTTGTTCCTCGACGAGCCGACGACCGGCCTCGACCCGGCCGGTCGGCGTGATACCTGGGACCTGATCAAGCGGTTGTCCTCGGCCGGGACCACCGTGCTGCTGACCACGCACTACATGGATGAGGTGGAGGCGCTGGCCCATCGGGTGGCCGTGCTCTTCGGGCAGGAGATCGTGGCCAGTGGCACCCCGTCCTCCATCGGGGGACGGGACATGGGCGCGGTGACCATCCGCTTCCGCCTGCCCGCCGGGGTGGCGCTGGGCGAGTTGCCCTTTCCCGCCGAGCCGGCCGCCGGAGACGGCCATGTGCTCATCCACACCGGGGACGAGCTGCGTGTGCTGCATGACCTGACGGGCTGGGCCTTGGACGGTGGCCACGCGCTGGCGGGGCTGTCCGTGCTGCGAGAGTCGCTCGAGGACATCTACCTAGGTCTGACGCGGTCCGACGCATGAGCACCGATGGCGCGGGCACCCTGGAGGTACCGCAGAAGGGGTCGTTCCGCGGTCTGAGCGACTTCCCGCTGGTGGCGCGCCAGGTGCGCTACGAGCAGCTCTCGTTCTGGCTGAACCCGATCGGCGCGCTCATGACGATCGCCTTCTCGGTCGTCTTCCTGATCCTGCTGGGTGCCACGGCCGGGACCACGACGGTGAGCTCGTACGGCCATATCAAGCTCATCGACTACTACGTGGCCGGCTTCTGCGCCTACGGCGTCATGGCCGCCTGCTTCACCATCCTGGCCATTCAGCTGGTCAACCGGCGCGAGGTGGGTCTCTTGAAGCGGCTCCGGCTGAGCCCACTGCCCACGTGGATGGCGATGTCCGCCGTGCTGTTGAACGCCATGATCATCGCCGCGCTCGGCGTGATCCTCCTGTTGGTGATCGGCCGCCTCGGCTACGGAGTGCACGGTCCGGCGCACTGGCTGCCGTTCATCGTGACGCTCATCGTCGCCATGCTCTGCTACAGCGCATTGGGTGTGGGCATGAGCACACTGGTGCCCAACGCCGACGCGGCGGGGCCCATGGTGAGCCTGACGTTCTTCATCCTCGTGGCGCTGTCGGGGCTCTGGTTCCCCATCCCCCCGGGCTCGGGCTTGGCCACGTTCGCCAACTTCTTCCCCATCCGGCATTTGATCGACGCGTTGGTGGCGTCGTTCACCGGGCAACCGGGCACGCCGATCTGGCCCTGGCACGACCTCGGCGTCATGGCGATCTGGGGGGTGGGGGGCGCCATCGTCGGCTTACGACGCTGGAGCTGGTCGCCGAAGCGGAGCTGAACCAGGCCGAAGAGTGCAACCCGGTCGCAATGGGGTCAGCGGGTCTGCCCGGTCAACAGGTCAGCAGCTCAGCAGGTCAACAGGTCAACAGGTCAGCCCGCCGTCGACGACCACGACCTGGCCGGTGAGGAACGTGTTGGCGGGGTCGGACAGGAACAACACGGCTCGCGCCACGTCGTCGGGCTCGCCGAGGCGGCCGAGCGGAGTTCGCCGGGCGATCTGGCCCAGTTGGTCCTCGTCGAGGCCATGGCTCATTTCCGTGCGCAGGTACCCGGGCGCCACGCTGTTGACGGTGATGCCACGGGACCCGAGCTCCCGGGCCAACGCTCGCGTCAACCCGTCGAGAGCGGCTTTGGTCGCCCCGTAGACCGAGAGGCCGCGGTAGCCCGAGAGCCCGACCACCGAGGAGATGTTGATGATGGCGCCGGCGCGCCGCGCCAGCATCACGCGGCTGGCCGCCCTCGTCACGTAGACGGTGCCCTTGAGGTTCAGGTCGACCACCTGGTCGAGTGCTTCGTCGCCGAACAACCCGATGACGCCTTCGCGCGCGACACCGGCATTGTTCACAAGGACGTCGATCCGACGCCACCGTTTTGCCGCCTCCTTGACGAAGTGTTCCGCCTCGGCCGGGTCGGCGACGTCGGTCGCACGGAAGTGAAAGCGCTCCTTGTATTCCGGGTCCTCCTCCCAGGCCTGGACGGTGTCCGTCGTCGTGCGGGCGCAGGTCTCGACGCAGTAGCCGGCGTCGAGGAAGGCCTGGACGAGGCCGGCGCCCAGTCCCCGGCTGCCCCCGGTCACCAACGCGACGCGCGGAATGGCTTCACTCATGCTCAGTACCCCTCACTGTTTTGCCGCCCCGGGTCTCCAGGGCGTCGACCACCGTCACGCTGCGTGGCTGCCAGGCCCGCGGCAGGTCGGCTACGACATTCCTGACGTCGCGCCGGATCTTGTCGGCGTCCGCCTTGTCCGTGCCTTCGGTCGGCACGATCTCCACCGCCACAATGGCGCCGGTCAACTTGCTCGGGCGCCCGAAGACGCGGGCGGCCTTCACGGATTCCAGGGCGAGGATCCGCTCTTCGACCGGCAGCGGGTGGACCTTGACGCCTCCCACGTTGATGATCTCGGACTGTCTGCCCCGGAACAGCACGCGTGTGCCGACGATCTCTATCACGTCGCCCGTCGGCCGCCACGCCGTCGGGCTGGGGGTGTCGCCATCGGCGTCGTCGGCATAGCCGAGCATGCCGGCCTCGGCCCGCACCCACAGTTCGCCGTTCTCGGCGCGCACATTGGAGGTCGGGTTCGACGGGCTCCACAGCGAGCCGATGGAGATGCCCGGCAGCCCATCGTTTACCGACGTGATCGAGCCGAATTCGGTCGATGCGTAGACCTGCGACACCCGGGCCAGAGGGAAGGTGGCTCGGATCTCGTCCAACAGATCGGCGGGACTGGCCTCACCGCCCAGCGTGATCTGCTCCAGTCGGGGGAGCTGCACCTGGCGGCTGCGCGCTTCTGCGAGCAGGAAGCGCCAGTACGTGGGTGTTGCGCTGACACAGGTGACTCCGTCGGAAAGGATGGCGTCGAGCCCGTCCTTCGGCTGGCGTGGAAACGGCGCGACGAGCGTCGCCCGGCTGGCCAGGACGTGGAGCAGGACCTGAATGCCGGCGAACTGCTGTGGCCCGTAGGCGAGCAACCAACGCTGGTCGGGCTTGGGCTGGACCTTCTCCACGGTCTGGCCGAGCACGCGCCAGTCGTGCCGCGCCGCCTTGGGTGCGCCGGTGGTGCCGGTGGTCCGGATGACGAGGGGTTGGGGGCCGTCGGCTGGCTCGGCGTCGGCGTCGGCATCGGCGGCGCGCTCCGGCGCCTCGGCGAGGAGCTCCTCGGGGCGGACCACCTCCAGGGACCCGTCGCCGACATCGTCGCGCCGGGTCACCAGCACGTCGTGCTTGAGCGCGGCCGTCTCGGCGCGCAGGACGGCGGCATCGGTGTCGGGCTGGTACTGGCAGGGTTCGGCGCCGGCCAGCGCTGCGCCGGCGAGGAGCCGCAGCACCCACCCGGCATCGGGCTCCGCCACGGCAAAACGCGTCAGACCACGGCGCTGCAGCCCAGCGGCCACCCGTCGGGCATCGTCGAGGAGCTCGCCATAGGACGGTGCACCCTCCGGCGTGATCACGGCTGTCTGCTCCGCCGCGTCAGCGGCGGCGGCTTCGAGCAAGGCGATCATTCGGTCCGGACGGCCGCGTAGAAGGCCACAATGTCGCCGACCGTCTCGGGCAGGTCACCCCCGGCCGAGAACGGGTCCGAGCCGAACTCATCCTCCAGCATGGCGGAGAGCTCCGCCGCTTCCAGCGAGTCGAGACCCAGCCCATCGCCCCACAGGCCGGTGTCGTCGGTCCAGCCCCCAGCGCCTTTGTCGGTGCGGCCGAGGAACTCGGTAATGACGACGTGCACCTGGTCTTTTCCTGTTTCCATTGGTTGCATCCTTTCGAGTCGATGTCGTGGGCGGGATTTACGGCGCCTTGACGCCGGCCAGGATTCCGTAGCCGAGGGTCTCGTCCTTCCAGAAGGCCTCGAGGACGTGCGTCGACTCCACGAAGTCGGTGACGCCCTCGTCGCCGATCAGCTCGTACAGCTGGTCCTCGTGCGTGTCGACGTTGGTCCGCCAAGCGGCGAACGTCGGTTGCGTCGGTAGGCTGATGTCCGTGGCGTCAGTGATCGTCATCCCGAAGGCGGTGAGGGACGAGGCGTACTCGTCGAGAGGCTCCATATGGGCATCGCCGAACGCCCGTCGGAGTAGCGCGAAGTCGGCGCGCCGGCGCCGCACCTCGAG
>DATCEZ010000022.1:0-6780 GCA_036509775.1 Acidimicrobiales bacterium | reverse complement strand
CTCATGATGGTGCTGGCCGCCCTCACGGCGAGCCCGGCCACCGCACTCGCGATCGGCACGTTGTTCGGCCTGGTGCGCGGGTCGGCCGTGCTGCTCGGCCGGGGCATCACCAGCCCGGCCGCCCTCGCAGCTTTCCACCGCCGCTTCACCGCCGCCGGGCCGATCGTGCTGGCCGTCGTCGTGGCCTGCGAGATACTGGTCGCCGTGGCCTTCGCCGGGGTGCTGTCGCTCTGGCTCGGCCTCATGGTGACCCTGCTGGCCGGAGCGGTCGCGCTGGCCGGGCGAGCCCGCCGGCAGACGCCGGCGGCGACGGCCACCTCGCCCCTCTAGCCGCTCATGTCCACGGCGTTCACGCGCACGGGGACGATCCGCACGACGACGCGACGGTCCCCTGGAGCGTCGTGCTCACGCAGATCGGAGCCGTACTTGGCACCGACGCGCTCCGCGAAGGCGCGGTCGTCGTCGGGCTCGACCACGGCGGTGCCCCGGATCTCCAGGTAGCGGTAGGGATTCTGCAGGTCGAGCAGGAACGCTGTGCAACTCGGCTCGGTCTGGAGGTTCTTGACCTTCTGGCGCCTCGTGTTCAGCGACATGGCCACCTGGCCATCCTCGACCAGGAACCAGACCTCGGACAACTGGGGGTAGCCGTCCTCGCCCACGGTGGCCAGGGTGAGGACCTGCCCTTCGAGGAGATCGCGATGGCTGTCGGGAATGCTGTTGTCGGCCATGCGATTGGGTATACCCGGGTATCGGCCGTGAATGCGCCGCTCGGCACCGACGCGCCTACCATCGACCCATCGTCACCGACCACGCGGCACCCAAAGGCCCGGCCAGGCCGCCCATCCGCCTCTTCCTGGCCGACGTGGACGGGACGCTGGTCACAAAGGACAAGGTCCTGACCGACGACGCCGTGGCCGCCGTGCGCTCCCTGCGCGAGGCCGGGGTCCTCTTTGCCCTGACCAGTGGCCGGCCTCCCAAGGGCATGGAGATGCTGGTGGCCCCCCTGGGGATCGGCACGCCCATCGCGGCCTTCAACGGCGGCCTGATGGTGGACAGGAACCTGCAGGTCCTGGAGCAGCGGGTCATCCCCGAGGACCTCGTGACGCCTGTGGTCGACCATCTGAAGTCCTTCGACCTCGACGTCTGGCTCTACCGCGGAGCGGACTGGTACGTGCCCGACCCCAAGGCCCCGCATGTCGACCGGGAGGCCTGGACCGTCAAGTTCAAGCCGAAGGTGCGGAAGAGCTTCGACGGATTGACCGACGGGGTCGCCAAACTCGTCGGGGTCAGCGACGACCACGACGCCATCGACAAGGCGGTCGAGGCTGCCGTCGAGAAGTTCGGCGACCAGGTGACGGCTGCCGCTTCCCAGCCCTACTACCTCGATGTCACCAGCCCGCAGGCCAACAAGGGCGAAGTGGCGCGCTACCTCGCCCGCAGCTTCGCGCTCGAGCCCGAGGAGATCGCCACCATCGGCGACCAGCCGAACGACATCCTCATGTTCGACCACTCCGGTCTCAGCATCGCCATGGCCAACGCAGACCCCGAAGCGAAGAAAGCGGCCCACGAGGTCACGCGCAGCAACGAGGACGAGGGTTTCGCCTACGCCGTCGAGCACTTCGTGCTTCCGGCGGCCCAGACCTCCTAGGGGTCCGCGAGAGAGTCCTCTACACGCCGCGGTGGTTCTCGAACCGCGCGTACTGCTTCAAGAACAACAGGTTGGCCTTGCCGGTCGGTCCGTTCCGGTGCTTGGCCACTTCGACCAGCGCGTCGTCGGCCCGGTCGATCGGGACCTCGTCGTTGTATTCGGACTCGCGGTAGATGAAGAGCACGACGTCGGCGTCCTGCTCGAGCGAGCCCGACTCGCGCAGGTCCGACAGCTGCGGCGTCTTGTCCTGGCGTGACTCGAGGTTGCGGGAGAGCTGCGACAGAGCGACGACGGGCACCTCGAGCTCGCGGGCCAGGATCTTGAGGCCACGGCTGATTTCGGCGACCTCGTTCTGCCGGTTCTCGGCCCGGCCCCGGCCGGTCATCAACTGCAGATAGTCGACCACGACGATGCCGAGGTCGCCTTCGGACTTCTTCAACCGGCGCGCCCGGGCGCGGATGTCCATGACGGTCACGTTGGGGTTGTCGTCGATGAAGATCGGCGCACCCGAGAGCCGGGTCACGGCCATGCCGATTTTGCTCCAGTCCTGGGTGCGGATCCGGCCCGTCTGCAGGCTCTGCCCGTTGACCTCGGCCTCGGAGGCGAGCAGCCGCTGCGTCAGTTCCAGGTGGCCCATCTCGAGGGAGAAGAGCAGGGCCGGCCGCTGGGACTGCAGGCCGACGTTGGCCAGCACGCCGAGGGCGAAGCTGGTCTTTCCCATACCGGGACGGGCACCCACGATGTTGAGGGACGAGGGCTGGAAGCCGAGCAGGATCTTGTCCAGCTCGTGGTAGCCCGTAGCCACGCCCGTGATGCTCGAGCCGCGCTGCCCCAACTCCTCAATACGGTCCAACCCTGCGCCCAACAACTCGTGCAGGGGCCGCATGGTGTCGACGGTGCGGCGCTCGCCGACGTTGAACACCATCTGCTCCGCCTCGTCGACCGCCGCCTTGACGTCCTCGGGTACCGAGTAGCCGATGTCCGCGATGTCCCCGGCGACGCCGATGAGCTTGCGCAACAGCGCGTGCTCCTCGACGATCTCGGCGTAGTGACGGGCGTTGGCGATCGACGGCGTGTTGGCCAGCAGTGAGATGAAGATGGAGCGGTCACCGATCGCCTCCAGCACGCCCGAGCGCTTCAGCTCGTCGGTCACCGTCACGGCGTCGATGGCTTCGCCCCGCTCCATGAGCGCCTGGATGGCACCGAAGATGTGCCCGTGCGCCGGCTTGTAGAAGTCGGCCGACGTGCACTTCTCTATCCCGACCGATGCGGCGTCGTTGGAGAGGAGCATCGCCCCGAGCAACGACTCCTCGGCCTCGACGTCGTGGGGCGGCACCCGCGCGCCGGTCGGTGCGGGGGCGGGGGCCGTCCGCAGCGGACGGGGGCGGGTGTCGTCAAAAGCTTGGACCACGGCTCACCTACTCTGCCCGTCGGGGTCTGGGGAACGTAAGACCCCAATAGGTGTGGGTAAGGCACGCCTGCGTGTGGATAAGCGGTGCACGAGTGGTCACCGGCTGGGGACCACGCAGAACGCAAATCGACACGCGGCCCATGATGGGCCGTGGGTGTGACAGAGCGGTGGATCCGCCCTGGTCAGGAAGCCGCCGTGACCTCCAGGGTCACGATCGTGGCAACGTCGCGGAACAACTCGACGGTCACCTCGAACGAACCGGTCTCCTTGATGTGCTCGGGCAGCAGAATGTGCCTGCGGTCCACCTCAATGCCCTTGGCGGCCTTGATCGCGTCCACCACGTCGGCCGGGCCGATGGAACCGAAGAGGCGCCCGGCCCCCGACGCCCGGGCGGCGATCGGGATCACGGCGCCGGCCAGAATGGTCGCCTGGGCCTCGGCCGCGCCACGGTCCTGCGCCTCGCGCTGGTCCCGCCCGCGCCGCATCTGCGAGGCCTGTCCCTCGACACCCTCGGTGGCCACGATGGCGCGGCCCTCGGGCAGGAGGAAGTTGCGGGCGAAGCCGCCCGCCACCTTGACGATGTCCCCCCGGCGGCCGACGCCGGTGACGTCGTCGCGCAGCACGACCCTCATGCGTCCGCTCCCGTCTCAGCGGGTTCGACCACGACCTCGACCACAGCGCCGGCCTCGGCATCCGCCTCGGCCTCTTCGACGATGGCCAGGGCCGGATCGATCGACGGGGCCTCGGGGGTGGGGCGATGCCGCGGGGCCTCGGTCGGCACCGAATCGAGCGTGCGCTCGCCCCGGTCACGGCCGCCGCGCCCGCCCGGGCGCTCGGTCACCGTGCGCTGCGTGTAGGGCAGCAGGACGAGCTCACGCGCCGTCTTGATGGCCATGGCCAGCGCCCGCTGGTGCTGGGCGCAGTTGCCCGTCACCCGGCGCGAGCGGATTTTGCCGCGGTCGCTCATGTACTTGCGCAGCATGGGGACGTCCTTGTAGTCGACCCACTCGGTCTTGTCCCGGCAGAGCGCGCAGGGCTTCTTCTTGACCCGCCGTCCCAAGTCCTTGGGGGCGCGCCGTGTCGTCGTCCCGCCGCGTTGGTTATTCCGTGCCATTAGAAGGGCTCCTCGTCGAATCCGTAGCCCGGTCCGGCATCCGCCGCGGGCTGTGGTTGTGCCGGCGGAGCGGCGGCCGGACGGCCGCCCCCACCTCCGCCGCCTCCGCCGCCCCGGTTGTACTCCCCGGGGCCACGGCGCTCGTTCTTGGTGATCTGGGCGGTAGCCCAGCGCAGCGACGGGCCGATCTCGTCGGCCACCACTTCGACCTTGGAGCGCTTGTCGCCCTCCTGGGTCTCCCAGCTGCGCTGCTCGAGGCGACCGGCCACCATGATCCTCGAACCCCGCGTGATGCTCTCGCTCACGTTCTCGGCCATCTCGCGCCAGCAGACCACGTCGAAGAACGAGGTGGCCTCCTCCCACTCCTGGGTCTGGCGGTTCTGCCAGCGGCGGTTGACCGCCAGGCCGAAGGTGACGTTGGCTTGGCCGGTGTTGGTGAAGCGCAGCTCGGGGTCACGGGTCACGTTCCCCACCAGCGTCACGCTGTTGTCTGACGGCATGTCTGCTCCTCTCGCCGGTCGCTCAGCTCGCCGCCGACGCGGCCGGCGCCTTGTGGTCCGGCAAGCGCACGATTTTGTGGCGGATGATCTCGTCGGCCAGGCCGAGCATGCGGTCCAGCGCGGCCACGGTGGCGGGCTCGGCGGTGAACTCCACGACGACGTAGTACCCCTCGCGCTTGTGGTTCACCTCGTAGGCCAGGGTGCGCTTGCCCCAGCGGTCGATGGCGCCGGGGGTGCCGCCCGTGGTGCGGATGACCTCGAGGGCCTGGTCCAGCACGCCCTGAATCAGCGTGGGTTCTGTGGTGGCCTCAAAGATGGCCATGACTTCGTAGGGCCGCATGAGCGGCGTACCTCCCTCTGGACCGGGACGAGCCCGGGCCCCTGACGGTCAGGAGCAGGGTCTGTTGCGGGCAGCCATGCTAGCCGCCCCCGACTCAGGGCGTTGGTTCGGGTCCTTCGCTCAGGGCGTCGCCCAGGCCGACGGGGCCGTGGTAGGTCTCCGCCTCGCCGGGGAAGTTCCCGCTGCGCACGTCGTCCGCGAAGGCGGCGATGGCCTCGGTGGCGATGCGGCCCACCTCGGCGTACTGGCGGACGAATTTCGGTGGGGTGACCTTGCCCAGGCCCAGCAGGTCGTGGAAGACCAGGACCTGCCCGTCGCAGGCGGGCCCGGCCCCGATGCCGATCGTCGGCACGTCGAGCTGGTCGGTGACGGCGGCGCCCAGCACGTCCGGCACCCCCTCGAGCACGAAGCCGAAGCACCCTGCCGCGGCGAGGGCCTTGGCCGCATCCAACAGGGCACTGGCCGCGTCGACGCTCTTGCCTTGCACCCGGTACCCCATGGAGAGGACGGACTGGGGGGTCAGACCGAGATGCCCCATGACCGGGATTTCGGCGCGGATGATCGCCTCGACCACCGGGAGGCGCGCCCGGCCGCCCTCGAGCTTGACGGCCTGGGCCCCTGCCCTGATCAGCGTGGCAGCGTTGCGGACCGCCTCCTCGGGGGACAGGTGGTAGCTCATCCACGGCATGTCACCGAGGATCAGGCAGTGCGGTGCGGCGCGGGCCACGGCCGCCGTGTGGTGGGCCATGACGTCGATGTCGACGTGCAACGTGTCGGCGTACCCGAGCACGTTGTTGGCCACCGAGTCGCCCACGAGGATGATGTCGGCGCCGGCCTCGGACACGATGCGGGCGCCCGGCTCGTCGTACGCCGTGACCATGACGATCGGGGCGTCGCCGTTGCGCCGCTTGCGCGCCCGCAGCGACGGGACGGTGACGGCCTTGGTCCCTCCGCTCATCGGGCCGGCGCAGCCTTCTTCTGGCGCGGCGTGCGGCCGCCGGCGGGGTACTTGCGCATCAGGTGGTGCCAGGCGCACGCCGGGCACACCTCGACCTCGTAACAGAGGACCGGCTCTTCCCGGCGGGTGAGCGCCTTGAGCTCAGTGGCCGTTCCCGGGCAACGGCCACCCGGCGGCAGCTTGGCCCCGAAGACGAACGTCACGGTCACGAGGCGGCCGTCGTCACAGATCGGGCACACCTCCTTGGTCGCCCGCCCCACGTTGCGGGCCGCCCGGAGCAACTCGGGGTGGGCGTCGCAGACGTCGGTCTTCAGGAGCTTGCCCCGGTCGACCTGCCCCACCACCCCGTTGCGGATGATCCGATACTCGACCTGAGCCGTGACGTCAGGGCTCACGGCACGGGATGGTGACCTCGGCTCCGAGGTGACGGACACGGCGGCCAGGCTACCCCCCGCGCCCGGAATCCGGGCACCAATTGTGAGCAAAACCAGGCACGGACGCGACGGCAGTGTGACGGAATACGTGCCATCGCTATATCGGTCCGATATACTCATCCGTCATGTTGGATCTGGCCATCCTGGGCCTGCTCGAAGAACGTGACCTGCACGGGTACGAGATACGCCGCCAATTGCGCGAGCACCTGGGACTTCTGGCCAATGTCTCGTTCGGCTCCATCTACCCCGCCCTCAGCCGGCTGGAGAAATCCGGCGCGGTGGTGGCCGCCGAAGGGGCGGCCGCCGAGAACACAGGCGCCGCGGCCGTCCCGGCGCCCCCCACGGGCTCGCTGAGCGGCGAGCGGGCGGTCCTGC
>DATCEZ010000021.1:0-6785 GCA_036509775.1 Acidimicrobiales bacterium | reverse complement strand
CGGGCGGCGACCTCGGCGAGCGTGCCGCTCCCGACCGCGCCGGCGAGCAGTGTCCCGAAGGCGGCCTGTTCGCGGCGGTTGGCCTCGACCACCGCGTCACGGCGGGCGGCCCGGACGAGCGAGGTGCTGGCCCGGGTGGCCCCCCGGGGGTGCGCGGCGATCCGCGCCGCCAGCGCAACCGTCTCGTCGAGCACGGTGCCCTCGGCACACACCTTGAGCGCCACACCGAGCTCCACCAGTTCGGGCGCGCTGACCCAGTCCGACGTCAACAACACCCGCGCCGCCTGTTGCCAGCCCATGACGGCAGGGAAGAGGACGCTGCTGGCGGCCTCGGGCGGCACGCCGAGCTCGGCGAACGGGACCCGCAGGCGGGCGCCGGCATCGACCAGGACGAGATTGCAGTGCGGGAGCAGGGTGAAGCCGAGTCCGACCGCCACGCCGTTGACGGCGGCGAGCAGTGGGACCGACAGATCGATGAGGCACTCGAGCAGCCCCATGAAGCCCTGCCCGGCGCCCTCGACGGCGGTGCCGGTAGCGATGGCCGTCATTTCGGCCAGGTCCTGGCCCGACGTGAAGGCGGTACCGCGCCCGGTGAGCACGACGGCCCCGACGGTCTCGTCGCCGTCGGCGGCGCGCAGTGCGGCAGTCACCTCCTGGTACATGGTGGTGTCGAAGGCGTTGCGCACCGCGGGCCGGTTGAAGGCAATGACGCGGACGCCGGGGGCGGCCTCCTCCACCTCGATCCGGTTGTCCGACATCAGGCTCCGGCGTCGGCCGCCGCGGCGCGACGTCGGATGACGGTCTCTGCAGCCCCGCTGACGCCGGTGGAGATGGGCCAGCCCACGTAGTGGGTGAGGTGCACCACGAGCTCGCGAACTTGATCGACCGTCAACTCGCCGCGCTCGAGCGCGTTGTCGAACTGAATCTCCAACAGCTCCGGCTTGTCCTGTGCCGCCAGGACGCCGATGGTAAGGAGGCGCCGGTCCCGCAGCTCAATGGTGTCGTCGGTCCAGATCGTCCCGAAGAGGTGATCGACGGTCACGTCGACGTAGCGCCCTGGGAGGTCAGCGGGGTTGACGGTGAACCCGTAGACCTCCTGCATTTTCGCCATGCCGGCGGCGCGGGCCTCGTTCGCTTCGCTCATGCCGGTGTCCCGTCGACCGTCGTCGCCATGGGTGTTGTCACTACGCCCTCCCTGCTCGGATGCCCGACCCTACTGAGGCCTGGCCGCGTGCGACACCGCCCGCGCCGGTCGTCCCCGGTGCTCAGATGTCGCCTTCGAAGCCGTAAATGCGACCGCAGCGCCGCTCGGCCAGCGTGGCCAGCGGGAGGTCGACGCCGAGCTCGGCGCCCAGCTCCAGAATGGTGACCAGGTCCTTATGGGTGACCTCCGCTCCGTTGCGCATGAGCGTGAGAAGGCCCTCGTCGCTGCCGGCGGGCCAGGGCGCCGCCGTGGTGCGGAACATGAGGCGGGTGGCCCCGCCGATGCGCTTGTCGCTCTCCCGGGCGGCCTCGCCGAGTTTGAGCAGGTCGATCCCGGCCGCCTCGGCCAGCTCCTGCGCTTCGAAGGCGGCCAGCCAGGAGCCGTAGGTGATGAGGTTGCGGGCCAGCTTGGCGGCGAGCCCGGCGCCGGGAGGGCCCATGTGGAGCACCAGGCAGCTGACGGCGTCGAGCACCGGTCGTACGCGGTCGACCTCTTCTTCGGAGCCACCGATCATGCAGACGAGCTCGCCCGCAGCGGAGGCGTCCGGGCCGCCACTCACGCCGCAGTCGACCACGGTGACGCCGTCGGAGACTCCCTCGGTGCGCATCTCCAGCACGGTGTCGGTGGGGATGGTGCTCACAATGACGGCGGTGGTGCCCGGCGCCGCGCCGGCGAACACCCCGTTCGGCCCCTGCAGGACGGCCCGCACCTGGGCGTCGTTGAACACCACCACGAGGACCACGTCACTGCGGGCTGCCAGCTCCGAGGGCGTCGCCGCCACGTGGGCCCCCTCCCGGAAGGGCGCGGTGGCCTCCTCGCGGATGTCGGACACCGTCACCGGCAGGCCGGCGCGGATGAGCGAGGTGGCCATTCCCGCGCCCATGTCCCCGAGCCCGATGACCCCGACCCGCAGCGCGGCCGGCGCCCCGTCATTCTCGCTCTGCGGCACCAGGCCCAACCTCCCGATCGACAGCCCAGCTTCGCCGACATCCGACGAGACACCTAGAACTGGACAAGTGTCTGGACTATAGTTTGAACGAATGACCGAGCAAAATGACAATGGGACGGCGGAGCGCGAGGACTACTCGGGCCCGTTCGACCCCTCCTTCGATTACGAGGACCTGTCGAAGGAGGCTCTGGTCAGGCTGGTCCGCGAGTACGGCCTCATCGTCCACCTGCTGGACCGCTCCATGTGCGCCGCCATCGGGCTCAAGTACGGGGCCGAGGCCGTCAAGGAATTGGCCATTGAGGAGTGGGCCGGGGCCAGTCCGGTCTACGGCGACCGGCTGCGCCAGATCATGCACGTGGAGGGTGATGGCGTGTCGGCCATCTTCAAAGTGCTCCAGCTCGACCCCGGCTTCCCGCACCACTACATGGACGTGCACTACGAGCTGGTCGACGAGACGCACGGCTACTTCGAGTTGGCCTACTGCGGCGCGCTGATGGACGCCGAGCCGTTCGGCGACGCCATGGTCACCAACATGTGCCACCACATTGAGGACGGCACCTTCGACGTGACGGCGCAGGCGGTCAACCCCAAGGCGCACATCCGCCACGTGCACCGGCCGCCGCGGGTGCCCGGTGACCGTGTGCCGCACTGCCGCTGGGAGATCGTCATTGAGGACGAGACCGAGACGCTGCCCGAGAAGGACATCACCAAAATCACGCGCATGACGACGGCGGCGACGTTCACGTTCCCGGCCATGAAGGACGGCACGCCGCACATTCCCGCGCCGTGACCATGTTCGACGCCGTCGAGGCGGACCCCGACGAAGCGCCGGCCGAGCAGCCGGGGCGCCGCCGTCTCTCCGAGCGCCAGGCCGAGGTCATGGAGCGGCTGGTGGTGGCGGCGGCCGAGGAGGCCGAGGAGCGCCCCTACGCCGACATTTCGGTGCGGACGATCGCCAAGCGGGCGGGGGTGGCCCCGGCGACGGCGTACACGTATTTCTCGGGCAAGGACCATCTGCTGGCCGAAGTGCTGTGGCGGCGCATGCAGTCCTCCCCGAGCCTGGTGGACCTGACGCTGCCGCTGTCCGACCGAGTGGCCGACACCGTCCGCACCATGGGCTTCGGCGCCATGGGCTCACCGGCCGTCGCCGTCTGCACGACGGCGCTGCTGGGCGACGGACCCGACGTCAAGCGTGTGCGCTCGCGGCTCGGGGCGGAGATCGGACGCCGGCTGGAAGGCGCGCTCGGGAGCGGCGGGACACCGGCCGTGCTCGACGTGCTGCAGGTCACCTACACGGGTGCGCTGCTCAGCGCAGGCATGGGTCACCTCGCCTTCGATGCCGTCCCGACGCTGATGGCCGAGGCGACGGCGCTGATGACGGGCCCGGGCACCCGGGCGGGGGGCGGGGCGGGCGCGTCGTGACCACGGTGGCGCCACTGGCCTACAGCCCCTACGACTACGGCATCCACGAGGACCCGTACCCGACGTACGCCCGGCTGCGCGCCGAGGCGCCCGTCTTCTACAGCGAGGAGCTCGACTTCTTCGCCTACGCGCGCCACGCCGATGTGTTGGCGGCATTCCGCGACGTCGACCACTACTCCAACGCCTACGGCGTCAGCCTCGACCCCGCCGCCTTCGGGCCGGATGCGCACCGGGCCATGTCGTTCCTCGCCATGGACCCGCCCCGGCACACCCGCATGCGTTCCATTGTCGGGAAGAGCTTCACGCCGCGCCGGGTGGCCGCCATGGAGGAGGGCATCCGGGCGCTGACCCTGGCCCACGTCGGCCCGGCCCTCGAGGCGGGCTCGTTCGACTTCATCGCCGACTTCGCCGGGCTGTTGCCGATGGACGTGATCTCCGAGCTGGTCGGCGTGCCGGCGGCGGACCGGGCGGAGATCCGGCGCTTGGCCGATCTGCTGGTCCACCGCGAGGACGGCATGACGGACATTCCGCCGGAGGGGCTCGAGGCGGCACTGACCCTGGCCGGCTACTACGCCGATATGGTGGCGGACCGGCGGCAGCACGAACGCGACGACCTGACCTGGTCGCTGCTGCAGGCCGAGATCGACGGGGACCGCCTCACCGACGACGAGGTGATCGGCTTCCTCTTCCTGTTGGTCGTGGCGGGGAACGAGACGACGACCAAGCTGCTGGGCAACGCCTGGTACTGGGGCTGGCGCAACCCGGACCAGGTGGCCAAGCCGCTGGCCGACCCGTCCCGGGTGCCGGACTGGGTGGAGGAGACGCTGCGCTACGACACCTCGACGCAGATGCTCGTGCGCGTGACCAGCCAGCCGGTGCGAGTGCAGGGCGTCGACATTGAGGCAGGGCGCCGTGTGCTGTTGTTGCTCGGCTCGGCCAACCGGGACGAGGACGTGTTCCCCGACGCCGAGACCTACGACCTCGAACGGCGCACCCAGGACCTGGTGAGCTTCGGCAGCGGACGCCACTTCTGCATGGGCGCGGCGCTGGCCCGCATGGAAGCGCGGGTCGCGCTGACCGAGTTGGCCAAGCTGGTGCAGGGCTACGACATCGACCCGGCGGGCATGGCACGCGTCCACTCCATCAACGTGCGGGGCTTCGCGGCCCTGCCCACGACGGTGACGCCGCGCTGATGCCGCGCTTCGAGCCGCATCCCGAGCGCCGGCCGACGGCGGTGACCGGGGCCTCCTCGGGCATCGGTGCCGAGGCGGCCCGGGCGCTGGCCCGGGTGGGGCACCCCGTCGTGCTCGGGGCGCGGCGGGTGGAGGTCTGCGACGAGGTGGCGGCGTCCATCCGCGCCGAGGGGGGGGAGGCGGTGGCCTGCCACCTCGACCTGGCCGACCCGGCCTCGGTGGACCGGTTCGCCAAGGAGGCGGAGGCGGCCTTCGGCCCGGTGGAGATCCTCGTGTCCAACGCCGCCAAAATTCAGCCGGGGACGGCACTGGAGACGAGCCCGGAGGACTTCGAGGAGGTCCTGCGCGTCAACGTCGGCGGGGCGCAGCGACTGGTGCGCGCCTTCGGCGCCGGCATGGTGGCGCGCCGGCGGGGCGATCTGATCTTCGTGACGTCCGACGTGGTGGCCCACCCGCGGCCGCGCATGGCGGCCTACGTGGCCTCCAAGTGGGGGCTCGAAGGCTTCGTCACCGCTCTGCAGATGGAGCTCGAGGGGACGGGGGTGCGCGCCGTTATTGTGCGACCGGGCCCGACCTTGACGGGCATGGGCATGGACTGGGATCCCGACGTCACCGGCGAGGTGCTGGCCGAATGGACGCGCTGGGGCCTGGCCCGGCACTCGGCCTTCCTGCGCCCCGACGGTGTGGCGTCGGCCATCGCCCATGCGGTGGCGGCCCCGCGGGGCACGCATCTGAGCGTGGTGGAAGTCCAGCCGGAGGCACCGCTGACAGCGCTGACACCGTTGACGGCCGAAGGGACGGAAGGAGCACCGTGAGCACGGAGACGACATTGAGGGAACCGCCGCGCGTGTCGGGCGGCGGGGGTGAGAACGGCCACCTGGACGAACTCAGCCGCGACCCCATCGGGCTCATGGCGCGGGTGCGGGCCGAGTGCGGCGACGTGGGGGAATTCACCATCGGCGCCCGCGACGTCGTGCTGCTCACCGGCGCCGACGCCAACGAGTTCTACTTCCGGGCGCCCGAGGAGCAGCTGGACCAGGCTGAGGCCTACCCGTTCATGACGCCGATCTTCGGCAAGGGCGTCGTGTTCGACGCGCCACCGGAGCGCCGCCGCGAAATGCTGCACAACCAGGCGCTGCGCGACAAGTTCATGCGGGGACACGCCGCCACCATCGCCCGCGAGGTGGAGCAGATGGTGGCCGGCTGGGACGACGAGGGCGAGATCGACCTGCTGGAGTGGTTCGCCGAGCTGACCATCTACACGTCCTCGGCCTGCCTCATCGGTACCCGGTTTCGCAGTGAGCTCGACGGCCGCTTCGCCCGGCTCTACCACGACCTCGAACAGGGGACGGATCCGATCGCCTACGTCGATCCCTACGCCGACATCGAGAGCTTCCGCCGCCGTGACGCGGCGCGGGTCGCGCTCGTCGAGCTGGTGGGCGGCATCATGGAGCGCCGGGCCGCCGGGCCGCCGCCGCCCGACGGCGAGGCCGACCTGCTCGACATCTTGATGTCGATCAAGGAGAAGGACGGGTCGTCGCGCTTCACCGCCGACACCGTCACCGGCATGTTCATCTCCATGATGTTCGCCGGGCACCACACGACGTCGGGGACAGCGGCCTGGACGCTCATTGAGCTGCTGCGGCACCCCGACGACCTGCAGGCGGTGAACGACGAACTCGACACGCTCTACGCCGACGGCTCGGAGGTGAGCTTCCAGGCCCTGCGCGAGATCCCGCACCTGGAGTCGGCGCTGAAGGAGGCCCTGCGGCTGCACCCTCCGCTGATCCTGTTGCTGCGCGTGGCCATGGAGGAGCTGACGTACGGCGACTACCGGATCGCCGCCGGCAAGTTCGTGGGGGCCAGCCCGGCCATCTGCAACCGCATCCCGGAGGACTTCCCGGACCCCGACGCCTTCGTCCCGGCCCGCTATCTCGAGCCGCGCGAGGAGGACCGGGCCAACCCCTGGACGTGGATCCCCTTCGGGGCGGGGCGGCACCGCTGCGTCGGCGCCAAC